>NZ_JBXUOW010000009.1:0-111125 GCF_057196645.1 Micromonospora sp. ATLC16 | reverse complement strand
CGCCTGGTCGATCGGGCCGGTGTTCGAATTCGAGATCGACCCGCTGAACAGTGTCTGGTGCGCCGACCAGCTGTTCACGTTGGTGGGGTCGGTCGAGGTGCGGTACGAGAACGCCGGCCCACCCCACTGGTAGGCCAGCACCCACACGTCACGCGGGGCGAAGTAGAACAACGACGGCGCGACCGCCGAGAACGGCATCTGGTTCTGGCTGGCCGAACCCATCTGGTTCCAGTTCGAGAACAAGCCGAAGTTCATCGAACCCCACGACGTGCCCGTGTCGTGCGTGGTCGCGTACACCAGGTGCTGACCGTTGTACGGCGCATGCGTGAAGTCCTTCAACGACACCCACCCCGACCGCGGCTGCGCCAGCGCACCCGTCGACGACCACCGGTACGACGACGGCAGGTCACACGTACCCGACGGCGGCGGCGTGGTCGGCGGCGTAGTGGTCGGTGGCGTGGTCGGCGGCGTCGTGGGTGGAGTGGTCGGTGGGGTGGTGGGGGCGACGCCTCCGGTGCAGGTCACGCCGTTGAGGGCGAAGTTGGTGGGTGCGGGGTTGCTGCTGTTCGAGGAACCGTTGAAGCCGAACGAGGCGGTGCCGTTGGTGGAGATGCTGCCGTTGTAGCTGACGTTCCTGGCGGTGACGGCGGCGCCGTTCTGGGTCAGGGTGGTGTTCCATGACTGGGTGACGGTCTGCCCGGCACCGAACGACCACGTCAACGTCCAACTGGTCAGCGGGTCACCGAGGTTGGTGATGGTGACGTTGGCGCCGAAGCCGCCTGGCCACTGCGAGGACACCGCGTAGTTCACCGAACAGCCCGCCGCCGCCGCACTTGCCGGCATCGCCACGACGAGCGCCGTCGACGCCAGCAACGCCGCACCGAGTGACGCCATAGCTGCATTGACCGATCTAGATCTTGACATAAGCCACCCTCCGGGACGGGTCGACAGACACACATTGGCGTCTGTCCGTGTTAGGTGAACGTTAACAGCTGCGTCGCGTATATTACGGGAGCGCTCCCATACCCTCAAGCATCGATCGTTGGTCATCGATTATCTGATCGTCTCTGAGCTGCCAAGAACCGGCCACCCGACCACCAGACGCGTACGCAGGCAGGCAGCCCAAGCCGACCGATCAGGCAGGTGAACGTTCTCAGCCAATGACGGCGGACGACGTCACGACGACCTCGCCCAGACCATCAATGCTGAAAAGCACGTCAGCGACGAGACGTGGAGGGAGAAGACTCAGGGGCAGAGCCGCGCTGGTTCTCGGCCGGCGCAGTTCTCCTGGCGTCGGCCGCAGATCAGGTCAGCTCCGAAGCAGCCCACGATCGGCCAGGTAGGCACGCAGTGTCTCCGCGTCCTCGGCGGACATCAGGTGACGCGGGATCACGGTCGCCGGCATCCGCCCCACGTACACGATCCAGAACTCCGGGGTGGCCCGCACCTTTGTCACCCCGTCCCAAGCGATGCCGCCGGACTCCGAGCCGCTGCGCATCATGATGTTGTCCTCGGTGATGTCGTAGCCGCCCTCGACGGCATAGCCGCTGGAGCGACGCCGGGCCCGCCACCGCAGCCACGGCCAGTACAGCATCGCCAGCAGACCACCCAGGACCAGCGTCATCCACACCGACAGAGTCTGCTCGCCCCAGCCGAGCCCCCGTGAGACGACGAAACCGATCACACCGACCGCTGCCAGCACCGCCCCGATGAGACCGTACCTCCGTACCTGAGCACCGCTGAGGGCAGCTGCCACCCGGCCCGGGTAGGCGGGATCGGCGGGAACGTCGAAACGGATCTGCACGCCAGCACGATAGTGCCTCCGCGGGCGCGGCACCGCTTCACTGGTAGTTGAGGGTCTCCCGAACGGTGAGCCGGGCCGCTCGGTGTGCCGCGACCAGCGATGCGGCTGCCGCTGCGACCAGCGAGAGCAGCAGCCAGCCGACGAGTCCGCCCGGTGAGAGTCGCAGCGGCAACGGCAACCCGAAGGAGATCCGGCCGAGCAGTTCGCCCACCAGGACGGACAGCGGAACTCCGAGGATGATCGCCACGAGCGAGCCGAGCAGACCAGTGATGGTGCCTTCGAGGAGGACCATACGGCGGATGACGGCGGGACGGGCACCAATGGCCTGCATGACGCCGTATTCCCGGGTGCGTTGGGTGACGGTGATGCTCATCGTGGCGGCCAACCCGAGGATGCCGACGGCCGCCATCAGCGCGGCGAGTGCGAGCAGGGTGCCGATAAAGATGGCCACGTGCTCGTCGATCGCCGTGCGCAGGTCCTCGGTGAGCATCGACTCGCCGACCGTCAGCCCCGCGCTGACGAGCGCCCCTTCCACCGCGCCGCTGACCGCCGCGGTATCTCCGGCGGTGACGATGTGCAGCATGTTGGCGGTCCCCGGTTCGACGAACCGGGTGACGCTCTGCGGGCTCGTGTACGCGGTGGCGGGTCCGCCGGCCTCCGCGACGGTGCCGACGAGCCGCCACCGCCCGACCACTCCGTCGACGGCCAGGTGCACCTCGTCGCCGACACGCGGATCGCCGAGCCGCGATACGGCGCTCTGGTTCAGCACGACGCCGTCGGTGTCTGCTGCCTGTAGCCAGCGGCCGGCGGTGACCTCGAAGTCGACCATGCGGGTGGGCACGGGCAACGCGGCGAGCAGGAACCGGCCGTGTCCGTCGTCGGGGTAGGTGCGCTCCACCTCGATCTGCCCGTCCGCGCTAGCCGGCGTGGCCGGCAGTGACACGAACGGTTCGACCGCGATCACGCCGTCGACGGCGCTCGCGGCGCTGGTGATGGTGTCGACCGGCGCCGGCGTGGCGAGCCGCAGTTGCGCGTCGTAGGCACGGCGGGCCATGCCGTCGTCGACCCAGCTCCGCCAGGCGGCAGAGCTGTTGAGCCCGCTGGTGAACATCGCCCCGCCGGCGGCCAGCAGTCCCAGGGTCAACGCCAGCCGGCCCCGGTGGCGCAGCAGATTGCGCAGGGCGAGGGCGCTGAGCCGGCCACCGCGCAGCCGGATCAGCCACCGGTCGCTGCGCCGTGCGCCCACCCTCGTCCCGGCACCATACTCGTCGAGTGCGGACCGGACGGTGATCCGGGCCGCCCGGACCAGCGGTACGAGCGCGACCGCCAGCGGGATCGCGAGCCCGGCGGCGAGATAAGCCGCCGGCACCCACCACGGCGTCGCCAGGTTGGCGAGCTCGACGTTGAGCATCTCGGCGACCAGCCCGGTCAGCCCGTACCCGGCCAGCAGTGCCGGGCCGACGGCCAGCACGGTGGCGGTCGCGGCGATCGCGGCAACCGCCCCCAGGTAGCCCCGCAGCAGCTGGCCGGTGGTGGCGCCGACGGTTTTCATGATGCCGATCTGACGGGTCTGTGCCGCCAGCATCGCGCCCAGTGTCGCCGCCACCAGGACTCCGGCGAGAACCAGGGCCGCGACGGCGAAGGCCAGGAACATGCCGGTGATCGTCTCGGACTGGCTGTGGTGCGGATGCTGGTACGGAGGTGCCTGGATCAGATGCACCTCGCGGCCCTGGGCAGTCAACCATGCCGCGACAGCGGTCGCGGTCGCCGCCACAGTGGCCTCGTCCCGTTCGGTCGTGACGATGCGCAGCTCGTCGGCCGACGCGGTGAAGCCGAGGCGAGCCAGCCCGGCCGGGGTCAGGTAGCCGTAGCCGGTGCTCTCCTGCCCGGCCGGGGCCAATGCGGCGTCGTAGACGGTGCCGGAGATCCGCACCTGCGTCGTCGCGCCGGAGGGGCCGGCGACCGCCAGGCTGTCGCCGGTTGCCGCGTCCAGGACAGGTTTCGCGGTACGTTCGATGAGCAGTTCACCGTCGGCGGGTGGCCAGGCACCGGACTCCATCCGCAGTTTCGCCACCCGCATCGGATCGTCCGGCGCGACGACGAACAGCAACATGCGACGCCACTGATCACCGACCCGGACCCGAGTGAGGACGGTCTGACGAGCCGCGGCGTCCGTGACACCGGATCGGGTGCGAACCTCGGCGAGCAGGGCGGCATCGACGCCGCCTTCGACCTCCAGGGTCGCGCTCGCCGGGTTGGTGCCGGCATAGACCGCCTCGGCCTCCCGGACGATCACGGTACGGGCGATGAGCAGCGCACCGACACCGGACATCGCCACCGCGATCGCGAGGATCATGACCGCTACCCGGCCCCGGGCGGCCGAGAGGTCCCGCCACATCTTGACCGTCCGTGGCCGCATCACGCTGAGACCGCCACGTCCTCCGCCACCCGCCCGTCAACCAGCGTGACCAGGCGGTCGGCGTAGCCGGAGAGGTCGCGCTCGTGGGTGACCATCACGACGGCCTTGCCGGCCCGGGCCAGATCCCGGAACAGTCCGAGCACGGCCGCGGCGGTGGCGCTGTCGAGATTGCCGGTCGGTTCGTCGGCCAGGATGACAGGCGGGTCGTTGGCCAGCGCCCGCGCGATCGCGGCCCGCTGCTGCTGCCCGCCGGACAACCCGGCCGGCACCTTGTCGGCGTGGTCGGCGATGCCGACGCGGCCCAGCAACTCCAGCGCGAGCGGCCGGCGGCGGCGCGCCGGAACCGTGCCGCAGAAGTCCATCGGCAGCATCACGTTCTCCGCGACGGTCAGCGTCGGCAGCAACTGAAAGAACTGGAACACCAACCCGACCGCGCGCCCCCGCCAAGCCGCCAACCGGGCCTCGGGTACCTCGTGCACCGCGATCCCGGCGACCCTGATCTCCCCGGCGGTCGGCCGGTCGATCCCGGCGAGCAGGTTCAGCAGTGTCGTCTTGCCGCTGCCCGATCGACCTACCACCGCGGTGAACTCGCCGGCGTTCACCGAGATGTCCACCCCGCTCAGCGCGGGAAACTCGCCACCGGGCACCGGATACGTCTTCACCACGTCGCGCACGTGGATCACTCGTTCGTCCACCGGCCGATCGCTGGTCGAGCCGTTCGTCCCGTGACGGGTCAAGATCACGCCCACCCTTGTCAGGCCGAAAGTCAGCGTCCGCCACTCTGCCGGACGCTCCGGTGCGGTACCGGTTCGTGACAGAAATGTGAAAGATTTCCCCGGCCCCGAATGGCCTGCAGCCCGATGCAGCCCGACGGGCCCGCCGCTAGGCTGCTCGGTCGTGCTGAGAACGCGGCTCGACACCGCCCGGATCCGGGCTGCTCGCCGGATCATCGACCCGGTCTTCCTCGACACTCCGCTGTACCGATGTGAGCCGCTGGAGCCCGACCTCGGATGTGCCGTGAGCGTCAAGCTCGAAACCGCGAACCCGGTCCGCAGCTTCAAGGCCCGTGGCACCGAACTGGTCACGAGCCGGCTCGCCGACGAGGAACAACACGCGGTGGTGTGCGCCAGCGCGGGAAACCTCGGCCAGGCCCTCGCCTGGTCCGGTCGCAGGCAAGGGCTCGACGTCACCGTCGTGGCCACCCGCCATGCGACCGTCGCCAAACTCGATCGCATCCGGGCCCTGGGCGCCACGCTGGAGTTGGTCGACGGCGACCACGAGCTGGCCCGCGAGCGGGCGGCAGCCATCGCCCAGCAGCGCGGCATCCGGCTCCTCGAAGACAGCCTGGACATCGAGACCTGCGAAGGCGCGGGCACCATCGGCCTGGAACTGGTGGACACCGCGCCGCCCTTCGACGCGGTGCTGCTCGCCCTCGGCGGCGGCGCGCTGGCCACGGGTGTCGGACACGTCCTGAAGGAACAGGCACCCCAGGTCGAGGTGCTCTGCGTCCAGCCGCTGGGCGCACCGGCGATGACCCGCTCCTGGCGCCAGCGGGAGGTCGTCACCACCGAATCGACCAACACCATCGCCGACGGCGTCGCCGGCCGGTGCCCCATCCCGGCTGTCCTGGACGACCTGCTCCTGGTCGCCGACGACGCCATCCTCGTCCAGGAAACCTCGATCATCACCGCCATGCGGCTGCTCCTCGACCAGGCCGGCCTCGTCGCCGAACCGTCAGCCGCGCTCGGCGTCGCCGCCATCCTCGAAGATCCTGACCGCTTCGCCGGCCGACACGTCGCCACCATCGTCTGCGGCAGCAACGTCGACGTCGACGCCTATCACCGCTGGGTCCGCCCAACCCGTCGCGGGGGAAATGAAGCCGACGTGGGCCGCCGCCGGCAGATCCGCTGAGCGCCCTGCGAGGGCCCAGGCCGCACCAATCCAGGTGGTGTCGCGCATTCCGAGAATCCGACGACGCCGGCTGCCTATGGTGAAGACGCGACGGAAAAACACCTGTCAGCCGCCGAGAACGACGGACAGCAAGCACCATGACGCGGTTCCTGGAAGGGTCGCCTCCGTCACCCAGGACATCACCGTCCATCCCATGCCCCCGGGAGCTGTCCAGTCCGCCGCCCCCGGCCCCGGCCGCCCCTGAGCTTGCCGCCCCCCGCACCACCCTCAGCCGACCACCAGGACTTCTCCCACCACCGAGGTCTGTGTTCTGATGTCGCCACCCTCAACGGAAGGAGACGCGACATGGCCGTCGACCCGACCGGTCGGGATTTGAAGGAGTTCCTCGCCACCGACCCCGAGGCGCCTGTGGTGATGCTCAACCTGCTGCGCTTCGCCGACGGTGGACGGGAGTCGTACGAGCGGTACGCCGCCGCGCTGCGCGAGACCCTCCTGCCCCGCCACGGCGGAGAGGTGCTCTATGCCGGTGACGGTGGACCGGCCCTGGTCGCGGAGGAGGGCCAGGCGTGGGACGCGGTGCTGCTGGTGCGGTACCCGAGCCGGACGGCTTTCAGCCAGATGGTCGCCGACCCGGAGTACCAGCAGGTCACACGGTGGCGAACCGTCGCCCTGCAACAGGCGGTCCTGCAACCGACCACGCCGTGGCGCAGCAGCTGACCAGCGGGCAGGCCGGCGGTCGACACCCGCCGATCGGCCGCCGCCCTACCTCGTGAGCGATGACCGACAGTCGGACCGCCGCCGCCCGCCACCCCGACGGCGGCACCCGCTCCGCTGCTCAGGTGCGAGCGGACGCGCGGCCGAAGGCGCGCATCGCCAGCGCACCGACGAACGGGCCCGGGACGAGCAGCAGGAACGCCCAACGCCAGCCGACCGCGTCGGCCAGCACGGGAACGAGTTGGATGGTGACGACGGTCAGGGCGAACCCGATGGCCGTCTGCGCGGTGAGCGCGGTGCCGACGTACCGCTTGTCGGCGACCTCGCTCAGGGCGGTCGAGAAGACGCCGGAGTCCGCGATCACCGCGGCACCCCACACCACGGCCAGCAGCACGACGGCACCGGGCGGCGCGGTGAAGAACAGTGGCGAGGCCAGGCAGCAGGCGCCGCTGACCACCAGTGCGGTGAAGGCAGCCCGGGGTCGCCCGAATCGGTCCGCGGCCCACCCGCCGGCCAGGCATCCGGCGACTCCGGCGAGGCCGATGGACAGGAACGCGAGCAGGCTGACGTTCCCGTCGTCGTCACCGGTCCGGGCGGCCGTGCCAGCGATCAGGAAGCTGGGCAGCCAGGTCCACAGCGCGTACAGCTCCCACATGTGTCCGAAGTAGCCCAGGTTCACCAGCCGGGGGCCACGCTGCGCGAACATCGCCAGGGCGTACCGAGGGTACGGACGCGGTGGCGTGCCCAGGGCGAACTGCGGACCCTCCCGCACCAGGATCACGGCCACCACCGCGCCGAGCAGCGCGCAGCCGGCCGCGGTGCCCATCACACCACGCCACGGCAGGTTGCCCAGCCCCCCGATCAGGTGCGGCAGCGCCGAGCCGAGGGTCAGCGCGCCGATCAGGACGCCGAAGGCGAGCCCCCGGCGGGCCGGCGGTGCCCAGGACCCGGTCAGCTTCATGCCGGCCGGGTACACCCCGGCCAGGAAGACACCAGTGAGGAAACGCAACGGGACGGCCCCGGCCAGCCCGTCGACGGTGAGGGCGAAGACGCCGGTGCAGGCGGCGGCCAGCGCGGCGCAGCCGGCCATCAGCAGGTGCGGCCTGATCCGGTCGGCCAGGTTCAGCACGGTGGACGTGACGGCACCGGCGACGAAGCCGAGTTGGACGGACGCGGTCAGCCACACGGATGCGGCGGCGCTGATCTGCCACGACTCGCGTAGCGCCGGTACCACGGCGGAGGCCGAGAACCACACCGCCAGGCTGAGGACCTGGACGACAGCGATCAACGCCCGCTGCACCCCGGGTCGTGACATCATCCGCTCCTCGATTGCCACCGTAGATCATCTTGGTGCGCAGCGGGTCGAGCGATGCGTCACTGCTCGTTCGCAGCCGTCGCGGATGCCGGTTGCCCCTGCCCCTGCCCCTGCCCCTGCCCAACTTTGCGTAGCTGTCCGGGTCTGCGCTACCTGCCGTGATGCCACCCACAACCGCTCAGACATCCTAGGATCCTGGTGTCGTCGCCGTCGCCTAGCCGGCTGGTCCTCGACCGGTCGTCCCTGGGGCCGCACCTCGTCTCTGGAGCTGCACCGCCGACCGGCGTGACAGTCGACCTGCCCGTGGCCGCGATCAGTCGGCGGCGCGGCCGACCGAGGCGAACGGCACTATTCGATGAAGCGCTATGTCACCGAGACATAAATATGTCTGAGTGACATACCGCTCAGGGTGATGACTCCGCGTCGGTCGAGTGACTCAGACGCTCCGGCGGTGAGATATGCCGCGTACGGCTGACGGCGCCGGTCGGTCGGCGAGCCGGGATTGCGCAACCGCAGACCACCGGGGGCATCGCTGCCCAGGGATATGGGAGTGGCCGAAAACGAGCAGGTCGCAGTCGGGGAGCGAGCCGCGCGCTGCGCCGCTCCAGGTCGTCGAGCAAGGCGGCGCTGAGCCAATCGCCGGCATGGACGACAAGGTACGCAGCGTCGACGGCGGCCCACAGTCCGGGCGGGAGGTTCCGGGCACGTTTCGGCAGGTGGGTGCCGGCCATGATGGCTAACCGCACCCGGTCAGCGTAGCTGCGCCCCGAGCCCGCGATCCGGGTCAGCCACCGCCGGGTTGCACTCCGCCCCGGACCGAGACTGTCTACCGGGGTACGCCACGCCAAGTCTTGCGGACCGAGCCCACCCGGGGTGTCGCCGAGAACCAACTCCTCCGCGCCGCCCCAGATGGACTTACGCGGGAAGAGCTTCCATGCGACCAGGGTAGGCAACAGGGCTTCCGGATGGCATCGCGGAGAACTTCGGGCACCGCGACAGGCGACCATGCGGCAGCGAAGCCTTGCTCCTCACGCGGCGTGATGCCCGATAGTCGGTGCCATGGCGGAGCACCTGACCGTGGGACGGGTGGCGGAGCTGGCCGGCGTCAGCGTCCGCACCCTGCACCACTACGACGAGATCGGCCTGCTCGAACCGTCCACCCGAACCGCGGCCGGACACCGGGCCTACTCCCCCGACGATGTGGAGCGGCTCCGGGAGGTGCTCGCCTACCGGCGGCTCGGCTTCGGGCTGCGCGAGATCGCGGATCTGGTCGACGATCCGACCACGGACGCGGTCGCGCATCTGTGCCGGCTGCGGGGCCTGCTGATGGATCAGCGTGATCGCGCTGACGCCATGGTGACGGCCATCGACCGGGAGCTGGAGGCACGGGCGAGGGGAATCAGGACGACACCGGAGGAGCAGTTGAGAGTGTTCGGGGCGCAGTTGTACGACGCCATCGGAGCCGACTATCCCGCGACCCGACGCACCGAGCCACGGGTCGCCGAGCGCATCTGGGATGCGTTGGGTGACGCCCGGACGGTGCTGAACGTCGGAGCCGGCACCGGCTCGTACGAGCCACCCGACCGCGACGTCACGGCGGTGGAGCCGTCGGCGGTCATGCGGGCGCTGCGGCCCTCGGGCGCGGCGCCGTGCGTGGCCGCCGCTGCGCAGAGTCTGCCGTTCGAGGACCAGTCGTTCGATGCGGCGATGGCGGTCAGCACGGTGCACCACTGGCCGGATCCGGTCGCCGGCCTGCGCGAGATGCGACGGGTGGCCCGCCGCGTGGCGGTGTTCACGTACGACGCCGACGACACCGGCTGGCGTCAACGATTCTGGCTCACCCGCGATTATCTGCCGGAGTTCGCGGACCTCCTCGTCGGATGGCCGTCGCTGGCCGATCTGGCCGGCGCGATCGGCGGACGCGCCGAGCCGGTGCTCGTGCCGTGGGACTGCGTCGACGGGTTCTTCGAGGCGTACTGGCGTCGACCTGAGGCGTACCTGGACGAACACGTACGCCGCGCGGTCTCGGTGTGGGCCCGGGTCGGACCGCAGGCCGAGCAGCGGGCCGTCAGCAGACTCCGCGAGGACCTGGCCTCGGGCCGGTGGGCCGAGCGCAACCGCGACCTCGTCGCCCTCGACGCGGCGGAGCTGGGTCTCCGCCTGCTCGTGGCATGAGCCGCCCGGTTCAGATAGTGCTGGGTCGCCGCACCGAAGGCCAGCGGGAAACTGAAGTCGTATGGTGCGGGGTCGTCGATGCGCTGCCGAAGGATGCCGGCCAGTTGCTCGCGTCGGGGCAGGTAGTCGACCTCGGCGCGGGTCGCGGTCTGCTGGATCACGGTGTTGTACGTGCTGAGCTTCCGGTTGAGTTCGGAGTCCAGGTCCTCGCCGAGCGGTGGCAGGGACAGCAACGCGATCCGGGCGGTGGTACCGGACTCGACCCGGTCGATGATCGCAGTGGGGTTGTCCCGGTCCTGATCCAGCGGTACGCCGTCGCGCACGTCGTTGCCGCCGATCATGATCATGATCACGGCCGGATACCACGCGATGATGTCGGTGTCGACCCGCTGGCGTGGGTCGGCGCTGGTGTCGCCGTTGACAGCGGCGTTGACGAACTCGTATCCACGGTGTTCGGGCCGTTCACGAAGCGCACCCAAGGGCTGCCGCCGTCTTCGCCAACTACCTCCAGGCCGAGCAGGCCAACGACCGCATCCGCTCCGACGCGAACCCGAACGCTGTCGCGTCCGTCCTGGTCGGCGCAGGCTTCCACGCGTCGTTCCTGCGCTACCACTCCGAAGGATCAACCGCCACCGCCGCCCCGCGCACCACCGCCGAGGCCTTGACCCGGGCCGTTGTCCGTCCACTCCTGCCGTTGTCCGCGTCCCGAGGGGAGTGACCACCCGCCACGGAGGGTCGGTGGAGAAGCTCGCGCGGTGCCGGTCGCGTCACGGTGTGAGGCGGAGCCGGAACTGTCAGAATTGGACTCAAGGAGCCGGAGGCACTGGTCGAGGGGAAGACATGAGCGACTGGAACGACAAGGTGATCGCCGAGTTTCGCGCCAACGGCGGGCAGGTGGGCGGTCATATCGCTGGCGAGCCGCTGCTGCTGTTGCACACGGTCGGCGCCAAGAGCGGCCAGCCCCGCGTACACCCGATGATGTATCAGAAGGTGGACGGCGGCTATGCGGTGTTCGCGTCCAAAGCCGGCGCGCCCACCAGCCCCGACTGGTACCACAACCTGCTCGCCCATCCGCGCACTCAAGCGGAGATCGGGACGGACACGGTCGAGTTGGTCGCCCGAGTCGCCACCGGGGACGAGCGGGAACGGATCTGGAGCGCGCAGAAGGCCGCGTACCCAATCTTCGCCGACTACGAGCGGAGGACCACCCGCCAGATCCCCGTCGTCGTACTCGAACCCGCGCCGTAGCGAGCAACGATCGGAGAGGTCGACACGTCCCGGTCACGATGCCGAGGTCAGAGGCCGGCCAGCTTCTCGAAGAGTTCGTTCGTCGTGTCGTAGTACCTCGTCGTCCGGCCGAGGCGCGTCATGCCGAGCCGCCGGCAGACGGACTGGGAGGCATGGTTGTCCGGCTTCGTGACCGCGACGACCCTCGTCAAACCTCGTTCGAACGCGTCGTCCAGGACCGCCGCCGCTGCTTCGGTGGCGTAGCCGTGCCCCCAGACGTCCGGATGCAGGTGCCAGCCGAATCCCTCGGGTGCACCGGGCATCGCCGTATCGTCCCCGCCGGCCGCACCGCACACGACCGAATTACGCTGCCGGTCCGGGTCGGGCCGGGCAGGTCCGGGTCGGGCAGGTCGGTCGCAGCAGGCGAACGGCGGCGTACGGTCATGGCGACCGGTGCGTCGGCTCCCAGAGCAGGAGCTGGCGGTGATGGCTGAAGCCGTTGCGCAGGTAGAAGTCGACCGCGCGGCGGCCGGAGTGGACGGTCACGTGCAGCAGCCGCCGGGCGCGGGCCTCGGCCAGGATCGCGGCCATCAGTGCGCCGCCGACGCCGCGGTTGCGGTACTCCGCACGGACCTCGACCGACTGGATGTCGCCGTACCAGCGCTCAAGCGATCCGTTAGCCGGCACCCGTTGCGCGACATGGAGCCAGGCGGCACCCACCACCAGTCCGTCGATCTCGGCGACGAACGGCAGGTGCGTCTGCGCGTGGGCGGCTACCCAGTCGGCGTACGCCCGGAGCGTGTTCCCGTCGATGCCACGTAGTTCCGCGAGCGCCGCCACGTCCGCCACGTCTGCCCTGCGCACGATCACCCGACGAGTCTAAGGGCGATGCTGCCTCTGCTGAGTGACGGTCTGGGTGCTACGTCCATGCCTTCCTACCCACCCACCTTCGCCAACCAGGTCGTCGCACAGCCGGCCAAGGCCCAGCAGGCGCACCGCGAGGCCTGCGCGGCGTCACGCCAGGCGACGTCGTCCCTGGATCTGAAGGCCGGCTGAGCCGGACGGACACGGTTTCCGCCGCTCGGCCGGGGGTCAGGGCAGCTCGATCGGGAGGGTGATGCCGACCAGGCTGTGCGGACAGGGACAGTCCCGCTCGACCGGGAGCGCGGCGACCGCGTCGAGCAGCAGCCCCCGCAACCGCTCGGTGTTCTCCCCGAAGACCCGGAACACCTCCTGCTGGGTCACCCCGTGACCGCTCTCCACACCGGCGTCCAGATCGGTCACCAGGGCGATGGAGCTGTAGCAGATAGCCAACTCCCGAGCGAGAATCGCCTCCGGGTGGCCGGTCATGTTGATGACCGCGCCGCCGACCGTCGCGTACCACCGGGATTCGGCCCGGGTGGAGAAGCGCGGCCCCTCCACCACCACCATGGTCCCGCCGTCGTGGGCGGGCACCGAGCGGCCGTTGGCAGCCGCGAGCAGGGTACGCCGACCGACCGGGCAGTACGGGTCGGCGAAGGAGACGTGCACCGCGCCCTGCTCGTAGTACGTCTGCACCCGGCCGCTGGTCCGGTCCACGAGTTGATCGGGCACCACGAACGTACCCGGCCCGAGTTCCGACCGCAGGCCACCGACGGCGCACGGCGCGAGTATCTGGCGTACCCCGAGCGACCGCAGCGCCCACAGGTTGGCCCGGTAGGGGATCCGGTGCGCAGGGTGCCGGTGGTCGCGGCCGTGCCGGGGAAGGAACGCCACCGTACGGCCGCCGACGTCGGCGATCGTCACCGCGTCGGACGGGGCACCGTACGGCGTCTCGACGACGTGTTCGGTGGCGCCGTCGAGCAGCGCGTAGAGACCCGAGCCGCCGATGACGGCGAGTTCCGCGGATGGGGACACGTTCACCTCCAATGTCTACCGGCCGGGTCGCGGCCTACCAGGTGGTCAGGAGCAGATGGTTGATCGCGAGAGCCACCGCTGCCTGGGCGCCGAGCCAGGTACGGCGACCGGTGGCGGGAATCAGGGCGGCACCGGCCATGAGCCACCCGGTGAAGGGCAGCCAGATGCGTTCGACCTCGGCCTTGCTGTAGCCGGACAGGTCCGCGGCGACGATCGCCGCCGCCGCGGCAACGGGCAGCAGCCAGGCGGCGTACCGGGGGTTGTCATGGTGCGGCCGGAGCAGGTCGATCGGCCACCGTGACGAGACCGCCCCCCATCCGGCGACCGCCGCGCGGCGGAGGATGACGGCAGCCGCCGGGCCGGCGGCGACGGTGAGGATCGCCAGGTTGGCCCAGACCCAGTAGCCGTACGCGCGCCGGCTGGCGATGCCCTGGTAGTAGCGCTCGATGACCAGGTGGTAGCCGGTCAACCAGTCGAAGCCGGCAGCCGTGAACGAGCCCACCACGAGTGCCGCACCGCCGAGCGCCCACCAGGCGGTGGACCGGTGCCGGTGACCCAGGATCACCACGGCCACCGCGATCGGGGCCATCAGCACCAGCCCGTAGGAGAGGTAGCAGCCGAAACCGAGCAGCGTGCCGCCGCCGAGCGCGCCGAGCGCGCTGCCCCGGGTGACGCCGTACGCCAGCAGGACGGTGCCCGTGGCGGTGACCCCGGCGAACAGGCCGTCGGCGGAGACGCCGGACCAGACCGCTCCCGGGAACAACGCCGCGAACGGCAGCACCGCCCGCGCCGCGTCGTCGGTGCCGAGCAGCCGCACGGTGTGCGGCACGGCGACGGCGGTGAGCGCCGCCGTGCCGATGCAGACCGCCCCCGCCCATCCGCCACCGGCCAACCCGATCCGGTCCAGCCAGACGAACACCAGCAGCGCTCCGGGCGGGTGACCGGAGACGTGGGTGGTCCAGGAGTCCGGTTGGAAGTCGAGGATCCGGGAGGTGAAGGCGCCCAGCATGGCGGGGATGTCGGTGACGCCGGGCACCTCGTGCAGATACTCGTGGTGGGTGGTCAGCCGGTCGGCGACGCCGCGTTGCCAGCCGTCGATCAGCGCCAGTGACAGCGTCCAGGCCACCGCGGTGGCGTAGGACAGGACGAGCAGCCGCCGCCACGGCAGCCGGGCCGCCAGGGCGGCTCCGCGCCAGCAGACCAGGACCGCCAACCCCACCGCCAGCGGGGTGCCGGGGCCGACGTGCGGCCGCCACTGCGCGAACAGCGGCGCCGCGCTGGCGTGCACCGGACGTCCCAGCAGGTGGAGCAGACCGCCGACACCGGCGGCGGCGGCGAACAACCCGACGGCGACCCCGACGGCGATCAGGTCGGCGCGTGCGGTGGTGCGCCGCAGTCGGGCCAGGAGCGTCGTGCTCATCCGCGCAGTGGTGCGTGGGCGAACTGCCGGACTCCGTCGGCCAGGCGGACCGCCGCGCGGAATCCGAGTTCGGCCTGGGCACGGGCCGGTGAGGCGACCACGTGGCGCACGTCGCCGAGCCGGAACTCGCCGGTGACCACCGGCGTGGGACCGCCGGCGGCCCGGGCGAGTTCGGCGGCCATCTCCCCGATGCTGGCGGGGTGGCCGGAGGCGACGTTGTAGGCCCGCCAGCCGGTGCGGCTCCCGGTTGCCGTCACCGCGGCGAGGTTGGCCGCCGCCACGTCGTCCACGTGGACGAAGTCGCGTCGCTGGCGACCGTCCTCGAACACGCGCGGGGCCCGTCCCGCCGCCAACGCGGACCGGAAGATCGCCGCGACGCCGCTGTACGGCGTGTCGCGCGGCATGCCGGGCCCGTAGACGTTGTGGTACCGCAACGCCACCACGGTGCCACCGGTCTGCCGGCACCAGGCCGCCGTGAGGTGTTCCTGGGCGACCTTGGTGGCGGCGTACACGCTGCGCGGGTCCAGTGGCGCGTCCTCGTCGACGAGTCCCGGCTCCAGAGCGGTGCCGCAGTCGGAGCAGGCGGGCTCGAATCGCCGGGCGGCCAGGTCGGTGGCAGCGCGTGGAGCGGGGCGTACCGCACCGTGCCGGACGCAGGTGTAGGCGCCCTCGCCGTAGACGACCATCGAGCTGGCCAGCACGAGCCGGTGGATACCCGCGCGGGCCATCTCGGCCAGGAGCACGGCGGTGCCGAGATCGTTGCAGCCGACGTACTCGGGCAGGTCGTCGAGGTCCACGCCGAGCCCGACCATGGCCGCCTGGTGCACGACCACGTCGACGCCGGTCAGGGCGGCGGCGACGGCGGCCCGGTCACGCAGGTCGACCCGACGCAGCGGGGCGCCGGCCACGGTCTCCGGCAGTGGCGCCCGGTGCGCGCCCGGATGGCCGGCGTCCACGACGGACACCTGATGACCGGCCCGGTGCAGCGCGGTGACGACATGGGTCCCGATGAAGCCGGCTCCGCCGGTGACGAGTACGTGGGTCACGCGCCGACGCTAGAACCAGCCGGGCGCCGGCGGCGGCCGTGACGGGCAGCCGTCAGCGTCTCGTAAGACTTCATCATCGGCTGGTAATACCTGCCCCGCTCGATGCTGATTAGCGTCCGCGACATGACCGATGTGGTACTTCCCTGCCGGAACGAGGCACCGGCACTGCCCGGCCTGCTGGCCCGGATGCCGGCCGGCTACCGGCCGATCGTGGTGGACAACGGCTCGACCGACGGCTCGGCCCAGGTGGCTCGCGCCCACGGCGCGGAGGTGATCAGCGTCGCCGAGCCCGGCTACGGTGCCGCCGTACACGCCGGTGTCGAGGCGGCCGACCCCGCCGACGGGGTGGTGTGCGTGATGGACGCTGACGGCTCCTTCGACCCGACGCAACTGCCCCGGCTGGCCGCCCGCGTACGCACCGGTCAGGCGCAGCTGGCGACCGGCCGGCGCCGCCCGGTCGGCCGGGGCGTGTGGCCGCTGCACGCCCGCGCCGCCAACGCCGTCCTCGCCCATCGGCTGCGTCGCACCACCGGCCTGGACGTGCACGACATCGGCCCGATGCGGGCGGTACGCCGCGACGACCTGCTGGCGCTGGGGCTGCGCGACCGGCGGTTCGGCTACCCGTTGGAGTTGCTGATCTCGGCGGACCGGGCCGGTTGGCGGGTGGTCGAAATCGACGTCGACTACCACCGGAGGGCGGCCGGCACCCGCTCGAAGGTGACCGGCACCGTGCTCGGCACCGCCCGTGCCATCCGCGACATGAGCGCGGTGTTGGCCCGGTGAGCGCCACCCAGATCCTGGTGCTGGCCAAGGCACCGACACCCGGACGCGTCAAGACGCGGCTCTGCCCACCCTGCACCCCCGAGCAGGCGGCCCGGGTCGCCGCCGCAGCGCTGGCCGACACCCTCGACACCGTCACCACGGCGGCGGCCGGTTCCCGCGTTCTCGTCCTCGACGGCGCCCACCCCGCGCCGCCGGGTTGGGCGACGCTCCCCCAGCGCGGCGACTCACTCGGCGACCGCCTCGCCAACGCGTTCGCGGACGCCCGCGTACCCGGCACACCCGCCGTGCTGATCGGCATGGACACCCCACAACTCATCGTCGATCACCTCGATGCGGCCGGAGAGCTGCTGGCCGCAGCGGGCGGCCCGGACGCGGTGCTCGGCCCGGCCACCGACGGCGGCTGGTGGACACTGGGACTGCGCGATCCCGGCCACGCCACCGTGCTGCGTACCATCGCGACCTCCACGGCGACCACCGGCCGATCCACCTTGGCCGCGTTGCGTCGGCGTGGCCTGCGGGTACGCCTGCTGCCCTGGCTGTCCGACGTGGACACGGCGGCCGACGCCCGGGCCGTGGCCAGCTTGTGCCCGCCCGGCAGCCGGTTCGCCCGCGCCGTCGCCACCGAGGTGCCGCAGCCGGCACCGGTCGCCCGGTGAACGCCGTCGCGGTCTTCGACACCGCGATCGACCGGGCCGCCGCCGGCATCCCGGCCGCCTTCACCGCCCGACACGCCAGCGGCGGTGTCCACCGATTCGACCCGGCCGCCTGGTGCCGGGACGCGATCGCCGGAGATGATGCGCTGATCGGGTGCTGCACCGGCCACACCCTCGACGTCGGCTGCGGCCCCGGCCGGCTCACCAGCGCCCTCGTGCACGCCGGCCGGCCGGCCCTCGGCATCGATGTCAGCGCCAGCGCGGTTCGGCTGGCCCGCCGTCGTGGCGCGCCCGCCCTGCACCGCGACGTCTTCGGTCCGGTGCCCGGCGCCGGCCGCTGGCGGCACCTGCTGCTGGCCGACGGCAACATCGGCATCGGCGGTGACCCGTACCGGCTGCTTCGCCGTTGCCGTCAACTGCTGGCTGCCGACGGGCGCCTCCACGTGGAGCTGGCACCGCCCGGCACGCCGGCCTGGTCCGGGACCGCGACCGTGCAGACCCCGGACGGTGCCGACCGCGTGCTGCCCTGGGCCTGCGTACCCGTCGACGAGCTTCCCGAGCTTGCCGACGCCACCGCGATGCGGGTGCTGCACACCTGGACGGAGGCGGGTCGGTGGTTCGCCACCCTGGCCCCCCGGTGACCGGCCGCGCGGCTGTGCTGCGGCGCCTCGCCCGGTGGTGCCTGGCGCCGTTGCCGGCACCACCGGTGGCGCTGCGGCGCGGACCGCTGCGCCCCGGGGTGTTCCGGTCCCGGCTGCGGTCGACCCGGCTGACCAGTCAGCTCGGCGTCGCCCTCGGCGTGGCGTTCGGCATCTGCTTCGCCACCGGTCTGCTCAGCCACCTGATCCAGCACCCGCCGGGTTGGTTCTGGTGGCCGGCCCGCCCGGTCGGGCTCTACCGCTTCACGCAGGGTCTGCACGTGGCGACCGGGCTCGCCTCGATTCCGCTGCTCGGCGTCAAGCTGTGGTCGGTGTACCCGCGCCTGTTCAGCTGGCCGCCGGCCCGCTCGATCGCCCACGCGGCCGAACGCGTGGGCACCGGCCTGCTTGTCGCATCGGCACTGTTCCTGCTGGTCAGTGGGGTGCTCAACATCTCCCGCTGGTACGCCCCGATGCCGTTCTTCTTCACCGCCGGGCACTACTGGGTGGCCTGGCTGGCGGTCGGCGGGCTCCTGGTGCACATCGGCGTACACCTGCCCGCGGTTCGCGCCGCGCTCGCCCGCCCGCCGGTCGGCGAGCCACGGCAGGACGGGCTGAACCGGCGTGCCCTGCTCGGCGGCGTCGCCGCCGTGTCCGGGCTGATCACCCTGACCACCGTCGGGCAGACGCTCCGGCCGTTGACCGGTCTCGCGGTGCTCGCCCCACGCCACCCCGACGTGGGACCGCAGGGCCTTCCGGTGAACCGGACCGCGGCCGGCGCCGGAGTGCGGGGCGCCGCCCTCGACCCGGGGTACCGGCTGTGGGTTATCGGACCGGTACGCAGCGTCAGCCTGGACCTCGCCGCCCTTCACCGACTTCCGCAGTACACCGCGGAGCTGCCGATCGCCTGCGTGGAGGGCTGGAGTGCCACCGGAACGTGGACCGGCGTGCGGTTGGGCGACCTGGTCGCGCTCGTCGGTGCCGATCCTCGACGCTCGTCGGCCTGGGTCGAGTCGTTGCAGGTCGGCGGACGATACCGGGCCTGCACCGTGCCACCGGAACACGTCGGAGATCCACTGACCCTGGTCGCGCTGCGGCTGGGCGGCGAGCCCCTGCACCTCGACCACGGCTACCCGGCGCGGCTGATCGCACCGAACCGACCCGGCGTGCTGCAGACCAAGTGGCTCAGCCGGATCACCGTGGTGGGGCCACGATGAGGATCCGGACCGTGCTGGTGGTCGGTGGTTGCCTGCTCATGGCGTACGCCGTCGTCGGCGCCCTCACCGACAGCGACGTGGCGCCGGGCGGGGTGCTGCTCTTCCTGGCCGCGGTGCTGGTGGGCCACGACGTCGCCTGGATGGCGGCGGTGCTGGCCGTCGGTGTCGCGCTGACCCGCGTCCCGTCGCGGTACCGGCCGACGATCCGGACGGCCGTGCTCACCGCCGCCGCGGTCACCGTGGTGGGACTCCCCCTCGCCCTGGGGTTCGGACGCGCGGCCGACAACGCCTCGGTGCTGCCGCTGCCCTACGGCCGCAACCTGGCCGCCGTCCTGCTCGTCGTCGCCGCCACGACGCTGCTGGTGTGCGTGGTCCGGCGGCGGCAGGCCGTAAGGAATCCGAAAGGCCCTCCGAGCGGCGTACGGTGACCCCCGGTCGCTAGCGTGATGGGGATGGGACACCGGGTGTTAGTGGTCGACGACGACCCG
Source organism: Micromonospora sp. ATLC16 (assembly GCF_057196645.1). NCBI lineage: Bacteria > Bacillati > Actinomycetota > Actinomycetes > Micromonosporales > Micromonosporaceae > Micromonospora > Micromonospora sp. ATLC16. Next base: position 91,419 of record NZ_JBXUOW010000009.1, on the reverse strand, counting down.
ACGGTCAGTGATGTTGTCCGCCGTTACCTGGAACAGGCCGGCTGCGAGGTGCAACTGGCCGCCGACGGCGCCGACGGCCTCGCCGCGATCGCCGCCCAACGACCCGACCTCGTCGTCCTCGACCTGATGATGCCCGGCATCGACGGCCTGGAGGTCTGCCGCCGGATCCGGCGGCAGCTACCCGACCTGCCGGTGGTCATGCTCACCGCGCTCGGCGAGGAGGCCGACCGGGTGCTCGGGCTCGAGGTCGGCGCCGACGACTACGTCACCAAGCCCTTCTCCCCCCGTGAACTGGTGCTGCGGATTCGCTCCGTGCTGCGCCGCACCGCCGCGCACCCCACTGCGCCCACCGTCTCGGCGAAGCTGACCGACGCGACGCTGACCGTGGACGCCGCCCGCCGCGTCGCCACCCTGGACGGTGCACCGCTGTCGTTGACCGCCCGGGAAATCGATCTGTTGATCTTCTTCATGCGCCATCCCGGGCGGGCGTGGTCGCGCACCGACCTGCTGGACAAGGTCTGGGGGTGGCAGTTCGGCGACCAGTCGACGGTCACCGTCCACGTCCGTCGGCTGCGCGAGAAGATCGAGCACGACCCGGCCGAGCCGCAGCGGATCCGCACCGTCTGGGGTGTCGGATACCGTTACGACCCACTCGATGAGGAAACCGGCAAGTGAGCGACACGCTGCTCATCGGGCTCTACGCCCTCGCCGCCGGCAGCGTCGTCGGCCTGGCCGGCGCCGCAGCGCTCCGACTGCTGCGCGGCCGATCGATTCTCGTGCACATCCTGGTGCTGCTCACGGTCACCGTCCTCGCCGTGGTCGCCGGAGTCGCCACGGTCGCGCAGGCGATGTTCCTGTCCGCGCACGACCTGTGGGTCGTACTCGTCACGGTCAGTGCCTCCGCGGTGATCAGTCTCGCCGTCGGCGCCGTCTTCGGCAGCCGGCTGGCCGCCGCGGCGGTCTGGGCCCGCGCTGCCCGGGAACGCGAACGGCGGCTGGAGGCCGGCCGCCGTGAACTCGTCGCCTGGGTGTCGCATGACCTGCGTACCCCGCTGGCCGGGCTGCGGGCCATGGCCGAAGCCCTTGAGGACGGCATCATCCACGACCCGGCCGTCGTCGACGACTACCACCGGCGGATCCGGGTGGAGACCGACCGGATGGCACAGCTCGTCGACGACCTGTTCGAGCTGTCCCGGATCAACGCCGGCGCGCTGCGGCTCATGCCCACCACCGTGCCGTTGCGTGACGTGGTGTCCGACGCGATCGCGGGCGTCGCGCCGCTGGCCGCCCGCCGCCGGATCCACCTGGTGGCCGCGGACAGCGGTTGGCCCAACGTCCGGGCCGGCGAACGCGAACTCGCCCGCATCGTCAGCAACCTGCTGATCAACTCCGTCCGTTACACGCCGGAGGACGGCAGCGTGCACATCGCCGCCGGCCACGAGACCGACAACGTGTGGCTGGCCGTCTCCGACACCTGCGGCGGCATCCCCGGCGAGGACCTGGACCGGGTCTTCGACGTCGCGTTCCGGGGTGAACGCGCCCGCACACCGGCCGCCGCCGACTCCGGCGGTGGCGGCGGACTCGGCCTGGCCATCGTGCGCGGCCTCGTGGAGGCGCACGGCGGCCGGGTGAACGTCCGCAACACCGACCGCGGTTGCCGGTTCGAGGTGCGCCTGCCCGCCACCTGAGGCGAGCCCGCGCCACGGTCCGACCGCCCGCCGATCGACGGACCCACCTACCACCGGGCCGGCTGCGGGATCCCGAACAGCGGCACCAGCCGGTCGACGTCGAGGTACGTGACGATATCGGTGATCAGGCCGTCGGCCACATCGAGCAGCACGAGCGCGAACGGCCGGTGGTCCCCGGCCGGGTCCGGGCGCGTCTGCCAGAACGCCGGTGATTCGTTCGCCTGCACCGGCCACAGCCGGGCGCCCGCGCAGGACGCCTGCGGGTCCAGCAACGCCAGATGGATATCGTCTCGGCCGCGCAGCCACCACGCGAAGGGCGGCATCGACATCGTGGCGTCCTTGTGCAGCAGCGACACCAGCGTGGCGACGTCATGGCGTTCGAACGCGGTGCAGTAGCGGTCGAGCAGATCCCGGTGGGCCGGGTCGGCGGGTCGCCACGGATCGCCGGGTTTGGGTCCGTTCTCCCGCAGCGTCGCCCGGGCCCGTTGCAGCGAGCTGTTCACCGCGGCCATGGTGGTCTCCAGCAGCTGTGCCACCTCCCCTACCGGCCAGCACAACACGTCGCGCAGGATCAGTACGGCGCGTTGCCGGGGCGGCAGGTGTTGGAGCACCGCGACGAACGCCAGCCGGATGGTCTCGCGCTGGACGGCCAGTTCCTCCGGGCTGTCGGTCGCCGGTAGGGCACGGCCGTCCGGAATCGGCTGGATCCACCGCTGATCCGCCACCGGCGGGCCTAGGGCGGCGCCGGCCTGGGCAGCGGGGCCCAGGTCGATGGCCAGAACCCGGCGCTGCGCGCTGCGGAGCATGTCGAGGCAGACGTTCGTGGCGATGCGGTACAGCCAGGTGCGCAGCGATGCTCGTCGCTCGTCGTAACGGTCGTAGGACCGCCACGCCCGCACCAGCGTCTCCTGCACCGCGTCCTCGGCCTCGAAACCGGAGCCGAGCATGCGGTAGCAGTAGCCGGTGAGTTCCGTGCGGAACCGCTCCAGCTCGGCACCCTCGTCGGTCGACGTCTCGAACATCCTCCCGACCCTACGCATCGGGAACGACAAGGACCGACCGATGAGATTCCCGCGCTCCGTCCGTATGTCATGCAGCACGTCCCTTTGCAGACGGACCGCGACGATGAAGGGCTGACAGTGACTGAAGAAGACATCCGAGCGGCGGTGACCGCAGAACGGAGCGAGCAGGTGGAGCTGCTCGCCACCCTTCGACCAGACCAGTGGGACGCGCCGACCCTGTGCGCCGGCTGGCGGGTACGCGAGGTCGTCGCCCACACGACGATGCCGTTCCGCACCTCACTCGGCCGGACGCTCGTGGAGCTGGTGAAGGCAGGCGGCCGTGTCAACCGGATGGCCGATCGGTGCGCACGGCGTGACGCGACCCGCATGACCAGCGCAGAACTCCTGGCGACGCTCCGCGACAACGTCGCCCATCCCTGGAAACCGCCGGGCGGTGGTGCGCTCGGAGCCCTGTCCCACGACGTCATCCACGGGCTCGACATCACCGTCAGCCTCGGGTTGGACCGGCGGATTCCGCCGGACCGGATGGCTATGGTCCTCGCTGGGCTGGCACCCAGGAACATCGCGTTCTTCGGCACCGACCTGACCGGGGTGGCGCTGCGGGCAACCGACCTAGACTGGTGCCACGGCAGCGGAACGCCGGTGCGCGGGCTGGCCCAGGATCTCCTGCTCGTGATCTGCGGACGCCGCCTCCCACCAGGCCATCTGGAAGGCGAGGCCGCCAACCGGTTCACCCGATGACCAGCCGGGCTGGGCCGAGCGTGGGTAGCTCGGCCCGGCCCGACCGGGTCACCGACTCCGCGCCGGTCGGGGTACCTCCGCCGCACCTGACCCCGACACCTGCCGCCAGGTCTCGGCGAGCAGGGCGTACGTGTAGCCGTCCACCCAGCCCAGCTCGGCGTGCCAGGAGTCACCGACACCGTGCTGCTCACGACGCATGCCGATCCTCTCGAGGATCCGCACGGAGGCGAGGTTGTCCGCGAAGCAGCCGGCGGTGATCCTTCGCACGCCCAGCCGCTCGAACGCGTACGCCACCATCGTGGTGACCGCCTCGGTCGCGTAACCCTGACCGCCGTACGCCGGGTCGAAAACGTAGCCGAGCTGGGCTTCGGTCCGCGCCGGCATGCCGGGTTGCCCCATGCCGTCGATCACGTCGAGCGAGACGGTCCCGATCACCACCCCGCCGAGCACCACCGCCCTGCTGTGGTCGTCAGGATCCTCCGCCGCGCGCTGCCACGCCGCCCGGAAGGACGCCGGGTCGACCTCGGTGCGCACGAGCCAGCGGGTGACCTCCGGCAGGTTGCGGTACTCCAGGATGCGATCGATGTCCTCGTCCCGTACGGAACGAAGCTCAAGACGCTCGGTGCGGAGGTTCGGGCTGCCCACGAGGTGGCACGCTAGCGTCGCACACCGCCGCGACGCCTTCGAATTATCGGGTCGCCGGTCGGCCGCCCGACAACCGCCGTAGATCACGGCTTGCGACGTAGTTCGCGCAGCACGCCGTGTCGGCGCAGGGCCCAGGCAAGACGCCGTACGCTCGAGTGCCGCACGAACAGCAGCGCCGCCCGCCGGATCAGTCCGAGCCGGTCGTGGCTGACCTGGTTGTCGACCGCCTGCCAGATCAGCTCGCGCACCCGGGCGCTGTCCAGCACCGCCCGCACCTCGCGTCGTACCGCAGGATCCTCGGCCGCCGAGGCGATGGCCGCAGCCTGACCCGGCCGGTCCAGCAGCGGCTCCACCGCGGCGACGAGCGGCCGGCGTACCTCGTCCCGCTCCAGCAGCAGCAACACCGCCTCACGCACCTCAACCGCCTCCAGACCGGACCGCAGCAGCAGCAACGCACTGCGCTCCACCTCGCGGTCAGGTTCTGGAACGGACAGCGTGGCCAGCAGCACCGACACCTCGTCGAGATCGATGAGGTGTCGCAACCCGCCGCGAAACTCCGGCAGATCCCACGCAACCTGCAGACCCTTCGCGAGATTGCGATTCATGCGCCCTCCGCTACCCGGATGCGACGGTCGGCGAAACCTACGGTCTGTCCGGTCCGGTGAGGTCGAGTGGTCAGTCGGTGCCGTCGGCCAGCAGGCGTTCCGGTAGCCCAAGCCGCGGGAACTGGTCGTCGTGGAACGTGATGATCTCGCTGATCGCCCCGCCGGTGACCCGTAGCACGTCGATCGTCAGCGGCAGGTACGTGCCCTCGCGCTCCCGCCAGTGGTAGAAGGCGACTGCGGGCTGCCGGTTCACCCGGGTCTCGACGGCACGCAGGCCCGTCATGCCCACGAAGCCGCTGTTGACCCAGTCGGTCACCACCGCCTCGCGGCCGACGTGCAGGCCCGGGGTGGGCGGCATCGAGCAGCGGACGTCGTCGCGCAGCAGCGCGGCGAGCCGGTCGATGTCCGTGGCCACGCTGGCGTCGGTGTAGCGGCGCACCAGCTCCCGTGTCCCGGCGTCCTCCTCTCCGCCGGTCCAGTCCTGCCGCTCGGCGGGCAGATGCTCCCGCATGCCCGCGCGGGCCCGCTGCAACGCGCTGTTCACGGAGTTGACCGAGTCGCCGAGCAGATCCGCGACGTCCTTCGCCGACCAACCGAGGACGTCCCGCAGGATCAGCACCGCCCGTGGGCGCGGCGCCAGGTGCTGGACCGCGACCAGGTACGCCAACTCGATCGTCTCCCGCGCGACGGCGACGACCTCCGGCTCGTCCGCGACGCCCGCGGCCAACTCGTCGAGCAGCCGGTCCGGGTAGGGCTGCAACCACCGCGCCTCCCCGCCGGTCGCCGGCTCCGGGCGGCACTTGGCCAGCAGGTCCAGGCAGGCGTTGGTGGCGATCCGATACAACCAGGCCCGGAACGACGAGCGCCCCGCGAAGGTCTCCCGCCGCCGCCAGGCACGCAGGAACGTCTCCTGGACGGTGTCCTCGGCATCCTCGAACGACCCGAGCATCCGGTAACAATGCACGTGCAGCTCGCGCCGGTGCCGCTGCGCCAGCCCCGTGAACGCCGACTCGTCGATCTCATCCAGCTCCTTCGGCCGCGTGTCCGCACCCATCACGTCATCCTTCCGTCTCGCGGTGTTCCGTCGTAGGTATGACGGATGCGGGCGCGACAACTCATCACCAGGGTCGGTCGGCGCCGCCGAGGCGGGTCAGCTTCCCAGCGTGCGTACCGCTGTCGAGGACAACCTGGTCAGCTCGGGTTGCGCAGGCAGAAACACCGTGGGGACACCGAGCGACTGGTTCATCGCGGCGAGTCGGTGCTCGGCCTGAAGGTCGCTGGTGTTCCGCACGCCGCGCACGATCACCGCCACGTCATGACTACGGCAGTATTCGGAGGTCAACCCGCTCCAGGCGACCACGGTGACGGAGGTCCACTCGACCGGCAGGGCAGCCCGGACGGCGGCGGCTCGCTCCTCCTCGCCGACGTCTGGACGCTTGTCGCTGTTGACGGCGACCAGCACGACCACTTCGTCGAAGAGGTCACGTGCACGCCGCACCACGTTCACATGCCCGCCGGTGAAGGGATGGAAGCTGCCGGGGTAGACGGCGCGTACGCGACCGGCGGCGGGTGCTGTCGTCCCGGGCCCGGCCGATGGCGCGGGTGTCACGACCGCGGCCGAGGGAACCGGAGGCGCGATCCTGGGTCGGTGCTCATGATCCGACTGTAGGCTGCCGGATCCGCCGGCCCCAGGGGTGGGACGGGCTTGACGCGCCAACCCCGGTGACGCATGGTCGATTGACCGTCTCGAATGCCTTTGCTACGGGGAGAACTGATGAAGGCCCTCGTCACCACCACACTCGCTGCGGCCCTGCTGCTTCTGACCCCCGGCAGCGCGCCCGCCGACCAGCCGGCAGCCGACCCAACCTGCACCGGCCAGATCCATCCCAACCCCGGGTTCGAGCGGGGCACCGATGGCTGGGAGGCCGGCCCACGCATCGTCGTGCTCGGCGACACGACCCGGCCCGCGCGCACCGGCCGGGCGTACGCCACCTTCGCCGGGTTGGACGTGACCCGCACCGACCTGCTGCGCACCACCGTCACGGTCCCGGCCAACTGCGACCTGACGGTCCGCTTCTGGGTCCGGACCACCACCACCGAAACCCGCCGTGGCGATTACCTGAACGTCGGGCTGGCAGTCACCGGCATCCCCCCGAAGACCCGGTTCTCCCTGGCCTTCGACGGAGGAGCAGAGTGGCGGCAGTACACCATGTCGTCCGGGACCGCGGCGACCGAACGCACCGCGACGGTCAGCTTCCTCGGCAGCGAGACGGCCGGCAACGGCGTCACGACCTTCGACGTCGACAACGTCGCCTTCAGGTTGAGCTGACGCGTCCACCCCGACCCGCACCACCGCTCTCGGTGTCGCCCAGTGCGGTGTCCAGAAACGTCGTGAACGTTGCTGGACACCGCACTACGTGCCGATCAGGAGCGCTTCGGCTCCCACCGGCCGGAAGCCAGCCGCCTGGAAAGCGCGGACGCTGCGTGCGTTGCCGGCGGCCTGCTGTGCCCAGACGGGCTGGCCGTCGGGCACCAGGTGCCGGGCGGCGGTCGCCAGTGCCCGCCCGAGGCCCCGGCTCCGCTGACCGTCGTCGACCTCGATCGCCGTCTCCCAGCGACCTGCCACACCGCGGCCGAGGATGACGATTCCGCCGTCGGCCGCCCAGACGCGCAGCTCATCACGGCGCTTACCGGCCCTGATCCGACGTGGATGATCCGCGTTGCCCACCTCTGTCAGGTCCAGCGGAGGCTCACCGGCCAGCGGGCTCGCCACGGTCAGGAGGTCGATCGTGTCCATGGCGCGCCGGGTGCGGTCGAGCAGCGCGCATAGAAAGGCCGGATTCATCGCGGCCGCCAGGGGGTCGCAGTCGAGACTCGCCAGGATGCGGCGCACCCACACCGGGTCCTCGTCGGTGAAGACCACCGAGTGGGCGGTGAAGGCGACCACTCCGGCGTCACGACTGCTCGGCTGTGGCACTACGGTGACGCCCCCGTCCGGCGCCGGGAAGTGCCCCTGGGCTGCCGCAGCCAGGATGTCCGCCAACTCGGTGCACATGATGGTCCCTTCCCGGCGCCCGGCGGTTCCCCCGATCAGTCCCGACACGTTCCAGAGCATGCCAGCTCGACAGTCACCGGGGTGTCCGCCAACTCCCCCACCGCGGCGCCGACTGGGGGCCGATGCTCACCGCCGCCGGATTCACTGTCGACTGCTCCTGACCATGGCGACTCCGTCCCCGCCGGTCAGCGCGCCTGACCGCCCCGCCCGCTGCGTGCACCAGGGGCGGCGACAACGGCAGGAGCCCTGCCATAGCGAGAGCGAGCGATGGCAGGGCTCCTCGGACGAGCACGCTGAGTTCGTTCCTAACCGGTGATCACCGGCCAGGCGTAGGCCAGCAGGGCGCACGCCGCGCCGAGCAGCGCGAGCGAGACGCCCCGGGTAGGCAGGGGCAACGCGGCGAGCACGAGCAGGATGACCGCGACGACATAGAGGAACGCCTGCACCGACATGACCGTCTCCTTCGGGGGTTGGCTGACGAGCGGACGCTCTCTACCCCCCTCGCCGCAGTCGCCAAACCCGCCTGCCTGGTATGACGACGGCAGGACGCAGCGCCCGAGAGTTGCCGCTCGGACCGGGAAGTCGCACCACGACAGCCCGGCCGTGCGTCGATCGGTTGACTCCTGTTCGTACCGCAGCGGGAGCCGGATCTCCCGCCTGAGCAGGATGTGGCCAGGAACAGACCCGGTGAGTATGTCTGTATGTCACGTACTCTTCGGACACTGAAGATCCTGGCGTCCAGCGTCGCGCTGGTGACCACCATCGCCGTCGTACCCGCAAGCGCCACCGCGCAGCCGGGTCCGCCGGCCGGGCCGTCCGCCGGCGGGCTGGACCGCGCCGAGCTGCGCGCCGCACTCGCTGCAGTGCCCGCAGCCGGCGTTCCGGGGGCCCTGGTCGCCGTGCGCGACGGACGGCACGACTGGCGTGGCGCCGCCGGCCAGGCGTTCCTGACCAGGCCGCGACCGATGCAGCCGCAGATGCGGCACCGGATCGGCAGCATCACCAAGACGTTCGTCGCCACCACAGTGCTCCAACTCGTCGACGAGGGCCGGTTGGACCTGGACGACCCGATCGGGCAGTGGCTGCCCGACGTCGTGCCGGGTGAGCTCGGCGCTCAGGTCACCGTCCGGATGCTGCTGAACCACACCAGCGGCATCGGCAACTACACCAACGCTCTGCTCGACTCGTACGCGGCGATCAACCAGATGCAGGTCACCACGTACGCTCCGGCGGACCTGGTCGCCATCGGCCTGGCCATGCCCCCGACAAACGCTCCCGGCGCCCGGTTCAGCTACTCGAACACCAACTACGTCCTGGCCGGCCTGCTGATCGAGACGATCACCGGCAAGGATGCGGCGGTCGAAGTGCAGCGGCGCATCCTGCGTCCCCTGCGGCTCACCGGGACATCCTTCCCCGGCGCCGACCCGAGGATCCGCGGCCCGCACAGTGGCGCCTACTTCGCCCCGTTCGGCGTACGCGACCTCAGCGAGTTCAACATGAGCTGGGGATGGACGGCCGGCGAGATGATCGCCACCGCAGCAGACCTGAACACCTTCTTCCGGGCGCTGCTCGGCGGTGACCTGCTCAGCCCGACCGCCCTCGACGAGATGCTCACCGGGGTGCCGATGCTGCCGGAGCAGCCCGAAGCCGGCCGCTACGGTCTCGGCATCTACTCGCTGCCCACCCCGTGCGGCGAGTTCTGGGGCCACGACGGCGCGGTCATCGGTCACCTGACGTACTCGATGCACAGCCGGGACGGCGCTCGCCAGGTGTCGTCCGGGATCAACCTCAGCCACTACCAGGTCGGCCTGCCCGATCCGCATCCGATCGACATCGCCTGGTACACGTTGCTGTACACCGCGATCTGCCCGACCGACGAGGCGAGCAGCCGTTCGGCAGCGACCGTTCCGCCGCTGCCGAGCGTGACCCGGCTGCCGGGCACCGACGATGCGGCGGTGGCGGTGCCCTGACGTATCTGTTCCTCGGTGATCCCCTGACGGCCTGGCGATCCGTCAGGGGATCACGTCATTTCAGCGCCGCCGACCAGTCGGATGGCGGCGGCAGGAAGTGAGGTGAGCCACGGCTAGGGGGCGCTGCCGGTGTCTTGGTGGTTGAACCCGTCCGCGAAGGGAGTCAGACATGGCAGGGAACACCAGGGTGGTAGTGGTCGGCGGCGGATTCGCCGGCGTGATGGCGGCCAATCGCCTGACGCAGCGCGACGACGTCACCGTGACCATGGTGAATCCGCGGCCGGACTTCGTCATCCGGCTCCGGCTGCACCACGTGGTCGCCGGTGTCCACGACGCGGTCGTGCCGTACCGGCAGGTGCTGGCCGAAGACGTGCGGCTGGTCCAGGACACCGTCACCGCGATCGACGCGGCTCAGCGCAGTGTGACTCTGCTGGGCGCCGGCACCCTCGGCTACGACTATCTGGTCTACGCGGTGGGCAGCGCGAGCGCCGCTTCACGCGTTCCCGGCGCCGCCGAGTTCGCCTACCCGATGGCCACCCTCGAGGCAGCGCAGCGGCTGCGCTCAATCCTCGACGACCAGGGCCCCGCGACCCCGGTGACGGTCGTCGGTGCCGGGCCGACCGGCATCGAAACCGCCGCCGAGCTGGCCGAGCGGGGGCACCGGGTCAGTCTGGCCTGCGGGGGTACGCTCGGCGCGTACCTGCACCCAGGGGCCCGACGCGCCGCCGGCAGGTCGCTCACCAGGATCGGCGTGGACGTCCTGGCCGGTCCCGGCACCGAGGTCACCGAGGTCACGCGGGACGCCGTGCGGCTCGGTGACGGTCGTACGCTGCCGAGCGCGATCACCATCTGGACCGCGGGCTTCGGGGTGCCGGATCTGGCCACGAGCAGCGGGTTGCGGACCGACGCCATCGGCCGCCTGATCACCGACGAGACGCTGACCAGCGTCGACGACGAGCGCATCATCGCGGCCGGGGACTCGGCGGCGCCGTCGGGCGTGCCGTACAGAATGAGCGCGTACACGGCGAGCTGCCTCGGCGCGCACGCCGCGGACACGGTACTGCGGCGCATCGCGGGTACGCCCCCCGAGCCGGCGAGTGTCTTCTTCGGCGCCATGTGTGTCGGCCTGGGCACACATGCCGGCATCTACCAACTGGCGGGCCGGGACGACACCGCGAACAGGATGTTCGTCGGAGGCCGCTTCGGCGCGCGACTCAAGGCTCTCACCTACCGGTTCGCCGTTGGTCACCTCACGAACGAGGCCCGCAAGCCCGGATCGCACCGGTGGCTCGGCAACAACAAGCGCCGGCAACTGCTGGAGGTGGAATCGGGCCCGGCACGGGCCGCCGCTGACCGCTCGGTGTAGCGCGACGAGGTCCGCCCGGTCGCTAACGGGGGCGGCCGGGCAGCGCGATCTCGAAGTGGACGGTCTAGTAGATGTCGTCGCCGCCGTCACGCGGGTCGTGGATCGGCGTGGCCAGGCTCCGCCAGAACGGTTCGGCACCCTCGATGCGCGGATCCGTGTGCAGGTAGAGCGCCCGGTAATGCGCTTGCTGAGTGACGAAATCGACGGCGAGGCCGACGAGTGCCCGGGCGAGGCCGTAGCGTCGGTGTTCCGGCCGGACGTAGACCCGGAACAGCTGCGCGGTGGTCTCGTCCGGGTAACGCTGGGCGAGGAAACGCGGGTGTGGTGGGCTCTTGGGCCCACCGGCCCGCACCGCGGTGGTGCCGACGACCTCGTCGCCCTTGGTCGCGACGAACAGGGCGTGATGCTGCGGCGTGAGGTAGGAGCCGTCGAGGTCGATGACGTCCCGGTGCCAGTCGGGCCGGTAGCCGTAGCCGAAGTCGCGGTAGAAGGTGTCGAGCATGACGCCGCGCGCTCCGTCGAGGTGCCGTTGGTCGGCCGGCTGGACGTCGTACGGGCCGACGTTGCGTCGGTACTGCTGCATGGTGCCTCCGGTCATGGGTTCGACGGTGCCGCGGCGGTCGCCGGGTCGGTGTGCAGAAGCGCGCGGGTCAGCGGGTGGTGTGCGTGGTTGAGCAGAGCGTCGGCCGGTCCGCTGTCGACGACGGTTCCGTCGTCGAGAACGACGACGTGGTCGGCGAGGTGAGCCACGACGTCGCGGTCGTGGCTGATCATGACCACGGTCAGTCCGAGAGTGCGTCGCAGCTCGTCGAGAAGCGTGAGGATGCCGTGCCGGGTGACGCTGTCGAGCCCGGCGGTCGTCTCGTCGCAGATGAGGACGCGGGGCTCGCTGGCGAGTGCGCGGGCGAGCGCCGCGCGGTGCAGTTCGCCGCCGGAGAGCCGGTCGGGACGTCGGGTCGCGGTGTGTTCGGCGAGACCCACCCGGTCGAGCAGGTGCAGGGCGGCGTGGCGGGCCTGTTCCGGCGCGGCGGCGCGCAGGCGTCGCGCGGGCCCGGCGACCTGGTCGAGGACCGGCCGGTAGGGGTTGAAGCTGGCCCGGGCGTCCTGGAACACGTACTGGATCGCCCCGAGTTCGTGGGGCTGGCGCTGGTCGAGGTGCGCGGCGAGGCGGTGCTCGGCGAGGATCACCTGGCCGGTGCTGGCGGGGTGCAGGCCGGCGACGCAGCGGGCGAGGGTGGTCTTGCCGCTTCCGGACCGGCCGACCACGGCCAGGCACTGGCCGGCGGGGACGGCCAGGCTGACATCGCGGAGCACGTCGCGGTGCCGACCGCCGTCGCGGTGGGCGGCGCCCAGGCCGGCGACGCGCAGCAGCGGCCGGTCCTCGCCGACCACTGCCGGTGACCCGGCCGGTGGCGTCGCGAGCAGTTGTTGGGTGTGCCGGTGCCGTGGCACGGCGAGCACTTCGGCGGCCGGGCCGGATTCGACGGCAGCGCCTCGGTGCAGCACGAGGATCTGGTCGGCTACGGTCCTGACGAGGTGCAGGTCGTGGCTGAGCAGGATGACAGCGATACCGTCGCGGGCGAGTTTCGTCAGTTCCCGGGCGACGGCGTTCCGGGTGATCGCGTCCTGGCCGGTGGTGGGTTCGTCGGCGATGAGCAGCACCGCGTGGGCCAGCAGGGCGTGGGCGATGACGAGGCGTTGTTGCTGACCGCCGGAGAGCTGGTGCGGGAAACGGCGCAGGAACCGGCGGTCGCTCGGCAGGCTTGCACGTTCGAGGGTCGCCGTCACCGCGCTCCGATGGGCGCTGCGGCTGTCGCCGGGTGCCTGGTGCCGGGCAATCTCATGGAGCACCGCGCCGATGCGGCGTACGGGATTGAGGGCGGCGCCGGGTTGCTGAGGCACGTAGCCGACGGTGCCGGGTTCGGGCGGGTTGGCCGTGGTGACGGACCGACCGGCCAGGGTGATGGTACCGGTGAGGGTGACGCCGGGGGCGACCTCGCCGAGCAGTGCCCGGGCGGTGGTGGTCTTGCCGCTGCCGGATGCGCCGATCACGGCGAGGATCTCGCCGGCTCGCAGGCTGAAGGAGACGCCATCGACCAACGTCCGGTCGGCGGTCGCGGCCGACAGCTCCCGCACCTGAAGGAGGGCGTCGTGCGCGTATGGACGGTCGCCGGTCGTGGCCGGTACGGACGGTGGTGCGGGGCTGGGGACGGCAGGGGTGGTCAGCAGCCGGTCGGTGACCAGGTTGAAACCGACGGCCAGGCAGATGATCAGCGCGGCCGGCACGGCGACGGCCCAGGGTTGGAGGAACAGGCCGGTGCGATTGCGGTCCACCATGACGGCCCAGTCCGCGGCGTCGGGCGCCACGCCGATGCCCAGGAAGCTGGCGGTGGCCACCAGGTAGATGGCACCGATGAACCGGACTCCGGCGTCGGCCAGCAGCACTCGTCGGATGCCGATGCCGACGTAGCCGGGACCGCGTCGCCACCAGGTCTCGCGGTACAGGCGCATCGCCTCCATGGCCGGCCCGTGGGCCAGCGGCAGCGCGGCGGCCCGGGTTATCCGGGTGATCTCCGGCAACCCGATCAGCGCGACGATCCCGACCAGGGTGAGCGGCCCGGGTGGCGCGGTGGCGGCCAGCAGGATCAGCAGCAACAGCGACGGCACGGCCAGCGCCAGGTCCAGCGGACGCATCAGCAGCTCGTCGACCCACCGGCGGCGGGTGGCGGCGGCCAGCAGGCCGGCCGGCACGCCGACCAGGTACGCCAGCAGCGTCGCGCTGACCGCGACCACGACGACGGACCGGCCACCGAGCAGCACCTGCTGCGCCACGTCGCGGCCGACGAAGTCCGTGCCCAACAGGCCGTCGTCGGCGAACGGGAAGGTACGGTCGCCCGGCTCGCCGGCCAGCAGCGGGCCGATCACGGCCAGCGCGAGCGGCAGCGCGAGCAGCACTGCTCCGGTCAGGGTGCGCAGTCGCCTCACCGGACAGCCCCGATCCGGGGTGCGAGGCGGAACGCCACCAGGTCGGCGGCCAGGTTCACCACCACGGTGGTGACGGCCACCAGGACGCACAGCGCCTGCACGGTGGGGATGTCGCGGGTCGCCACCGCGTCGACCAGGGCGGTGCCGAGGCCCGGGATCACGAACACCGCCTCGACGACGATGACGCCACCGAGCAGCCAGTCGGTGGTCCGGGCGAGTTGCTGCACCACCGGTGCCAACGCGCCGGGCAGGGCGTGGCGAAGCCATAGCCGGCTGCCGGTGATGCCGAGCCGTCGGGCGTGGCGCACGTGCTCGCCGCGCAGGGCGTCGAGCATGCCGGCACGGGTGAGCCGGCTGATGGTGCAGATCGGCCGGGCGAGCAGCACCAGCAGCGGCAACACGAGCACGGCCGGCCGGGCCAGCAGGTCGGCGCCGAACGCGGTGGGCGGCAGCCAGCCGAGTTGGACGCCGAAGACGGCGATGAGCAGGATCGCCAGGGCGAACTCGGGTACCGCGTACAGCGCGACCGACACCGCGGACAGCATCCGGTCCAGTCGTCCCCCTTCCCGGCGGGCCGCCAGCATGCCCAGCGCGACGGCGAGCGGTACCAGCACCAGCAGGGTCACCGCCGCCAACAGCAGCGTTGCCGCCGCGCTGTCGGCGAGGCGTTCGACGATCGGCCGCTGCGAGATCAGCGAGACGCCGAGGTCACCGCGGATCAGGTCGGTCAGCCAGTCGAGGTAGCGCTGCCAGGCCGGTTGGTCGAGGTCCAGTTGTGCCCGGATCGCGGCGATGCGGGCCGGGTCGGGGTGGTCGCCGGCGATCACCACGGCGGCGTCACCGGGCAACGCCTCGGTGAGCACGAACACGATTGTGGTGATCCCGGCGACCTGCCCGAGGCCGAGCAGCAGCCGACCGGCCGCGTAGCGGGGCAGACTCACCCCAGCCAGACCTTGTCGAAACGGGCCCAGTCGAGGGTGTTGGCCGGGGCGTCGGAGGAGACCCCTCCGACGCGAGGCGCGGTGGCGACGAGGAAGTCCGCGAAGCCCCAGATCAGGAATCCGCCCTCGGCGTGCAGGGTGCGCTGCATGTCGCCGTACGCCTGCCGGCGGGTCGCCTCGTCGGCGCTGGAGACGGCCTTGGCGTAGAGGGCGTCGAACTCGGGGCGGGCCCATCGGGTGGCGTTGGTGGTGGAGTTGGTCAGCAGCCGCTGCGAGATGTGCGTTTCGATGGGCATGGCACCGGAGCGGTACGAGGCCAGCACACCGGAGTTGAGGATGTCCTTCCAGTAGGTGTCCTTGTTGCCCAGTGCGGGTTCGATGACGAGCCCGACCTGCTCGGCCTGCTCGGCGAAGACGCTGGCGGCCTCGACGAAACCACTGGCCACCGACGCGGTGTCGAGCGGGATCCGCAGGCCCTTGGCGCCGGCCTTGTCGACGAGGAACCGGGCCCGGTCGAGGTCAGGGGTGCGCTGGGGGATGTCGTCGGCGTAGTACTGGTAGCCCTTGCCGAACAGGTCGTTACCGACCTGTCCGGAACCGGCGAGGACGGTGTCGACCAGCTGTTGGCGGTCGGTGAGCAGGAACATGGCCTCGCGCAGGTCGCGGTTGTCGAACGGTGGCCGGTCGACCTTCATGGCGAGCGACTGCATGGTGCTGTTCGGCATCCGGATGACGGCCATCCGGCCGCCGTCGGCGTGGGTACGGGCGGTGGTGGGGGTGATGTCGTGCGCGTACTCCACCTGGCCGGCGAGCAGGGCGTTGACCCGTGCCGACTCCTCGTTGCTGATCAGATACTCCAACTCGTCGAGGTGCGCGGCACCCTCCCAGTAGCCGTCGTACCGCTTCAGCAGCAGCGACCGGCCGGGCTGCCAGGAGTCGAAGGTGAACGGTCCGGAACCGACGGGCCGCTCGAAGCTGTCGGCGCCCTCGGGGACGATGTACGCGCCGAACGCGGCCAGGGCGTTGGGGAACTCGGCGAAGGGCTGCTTGAGGGCCAACTCCAGGGTGCGGTCGTCGACGGCGCGGCTGTTGGGCAGGTCGAGCAGGTCGAGGCTGGCCTTGGCGCGGAACGCCTTCTCCGGGTCGGTGATCCTGGAGTAGCTGTAGAGCACGTCGGCGGCGCGGACCGGCTTGCCGTCGTGGAACGTGGCCTGGCGCAGGGTGATCCGCCAACGGGTCAGGTCGCTGTTGGGCTCCCAGCGTTCGGCGAGGCGCGGCTGGATGGAGACGTCCGGGCCGTAATCGGCGAGCTTGTCGAACATCGCCTTGGCGCGCGATGCCTCGTTGAACAGGTTCGCCAGGTGGGGGTCCAACGTCTCGTTGACACCGCCGCCGGCGAATGCCGCCCGCAGCCGGCCGCCACGTCGGGGCTGCCCGGACGAGGTGGCGGCCGACTCGTCGCTCGGACCGCAGCCGGTCAGCAGGGCGGCGGAGACGGCGGCGGCGCCGCCGAGCAGGCCACGGCGAGTTACGCGCGGCGCGGTGACCGGAGCGTGAATCATGGGTTGTCCTTTCGGTACACGGATGCGAGTTACGCCGCCTCGTTGCGGCGACGGGCGACCAGGTGCAGGCGGTCGCCGGACAGGACGTCGGACAGCGCGGCTGCCGGATACCAGGGCGGGTCGGTCCGTGGCCCGGGGGTGTCGAACAGGGCCACCACGTCGAAGCCGACGGTGTCGAGCAGGTGCCGCAGTTCGGCGGGGAACAGCAGCCGCCACGCCGAGGTCTGCACCAGCGGTTGCGGGCAGTCCGGCCAGGTCCAGACACGTTCGCGGCGCAACAACTGCTCGCGGTGGTCGATCCACAGCCGCGTCGCGGAGGTGTACGTGACGTCGCGCCAGGTCACGCTGCGGGTGCGGGCACCGTCGAGCAGTTCGGTGTTACCGAGGAAGAAGGCGCCGTTGCGCATCTCCGCCAGCAGCAGCCCACCGGGGCGCAGGTGCCGGTGGCAGCGCTGCAGGAACGCGGTCAGGTCGGCGTTGTGGTGGCAGTACAGCAGCGCGCTGTCCAGACAGGTGACGACGTCGAAGTGGCCGGTCAGGTCGAAGGTGCGCATGTCGGCGTGCACGAACCGGACTCGGGGATGGCGGCGCTGCGCGTGGGCGAGCATCGGCACCGACCTGTCCAGCCCGGTGGCGGCGTAGCCGAGGGTGGCCAGGTGCCCGGCGTCGCGCCCGGTGCCGCAGCCGACGTCGAGCAGCCGGGGCGCGGCAATGGTGCGGTCGGCGAATCGACGTACGAGGTCATCGACGAACCGGGCGGCGACGTGACCCGGGTCAGGAAACTGTTGTTCGTACAGCTCCGGGTTGTCGGTGAGGAGATTCTCTCCGCTCATGACACGCCCGCCGGTGCCGACGCCGGTGCCGGCGCGAGCAGGCCGCCACCGCGCAGCAGCCACACCGCACCCGCCGATGCCAGCCCGACGCCAGCGGTCAGCAGCCACGCCGCTGCGGGCACGCCGGCACCCGCGGAGCCGCCCACCGCCGCGCCGACCGCCGCGGTGCACCCGGCGGCGAGAATCCCGGACACCAGGTAGAACAGGCCGAAGTAGGTGCCGGTCAGTCCCGGCCCGGCGAAGGCGGGGATCAGCTCCAGGACGAACGGCTGAGTGATCATCACCCCGACGGTGAGCAGGACGGCGGCGGCCAGTACCGGCAGCAGCCGCAGCACCGGTGGCGCCGATTCCACCCGCAGCAGCGGCAGCAGGAAACCGGCTCCCATCACGGCCATGCCGGCCGTGATGCTCGCGCCGCGGCTGACACGGCGATGCAGCCAGCCGGTCAGGGGCAGTTGCAGGGTGAGCGTCACGACGGTGGAGACGACGAACAGCACGGCCACCGCCACGGGCTGCCCGGTGACGTGTTCCGCCTGCACCGGCAGGATCAGGTACAGCTGGGTCTGCAACGCGAACATGCCGGCCAGCGCCACGCTGAAGGCCAGGAACCGGCGGTCGGCGATGCCGGTACGCCAGTCCTGCCAGACGGTGGCCTCGGTGGCGGTCACCGGTTGGGCGGGCAGCCAGATCACCTGCGCCACGGTGAGCGCGGCAAACACCGCCGCGGCGGTCAACGCGGCGACCCGGAAGTCGACAAGCAACAGTGCCGATCCCAGCAGTGGACCGAGCAGCGCGCCCGCGCTGGCGAACACGTTGAACAACGCGAACGCCTCGGCGCGCCGGTCGGCGGCGGCCTGCGCCACATAGGTGCGCACCGCCGGGTTGAACAGCGCCCCGGCCAGCCCGGACAGGATCGACGCGGCCAGCAGCAACGGCAATGAGGTGCTGAGGGCGAACAGTCCGAAGCCGACGGCGCGCAGGGCGCAGCCGGTGATGATGACGCTGCGGGCACCGAGCCGGTCGGCGGCCGAGCCGCCCAGCAGGAACAGGCCCTGCTGGCTGAGGTTCCGCACGCCGAGCACGATGCCGATCACGGCGGCGGACAGACCGACGTCGTCGGCCAGGTAGCCGGCGAGGTAGGGCAGCAGCAGGTAGAAGCCGATGTTGACGCCGAGCTGGTTGACCACCAGCAGCCGGATCGGCAGCGGGAAGCCGCGCAGTGTGGCCCAGGTGCTCATCCGGTGCCCCGCACGCCGAGACCGGGTTCGTCGGTCAGCCGCAGGACACCGTCGTGGCCGCCGATACCGGTCCACGGATCGTCGGCCAGCAGCAGGTGCCCGTCCAGGTCGATCCAGCGGGCGTCGCCGGTGAGGTGCACCGCTGGTGCGATGCCCAGCGAACTGGCCACCAGGCAACCCAGCATCACATCCATGCCGTACGCGCGGGCCGTGGCCGCGAGCTGCCGTGCGGCGTGGATGCCGCCACACTTCGCGAGCTTGATGTTGACGCCGGCGACCGTGCCCGCGAGGGCGTCGAGGTGCGCCACCGTGGCGGCGTCCTCGTCGGCGATGACCGGCACGTCCGTGCGCGCGCTGATCCAGGCGAGCAGCTGCGGTGTTCCGGGCGCGATGGGTTGTTCGACGGCGTCGATGCGGTACGGGCGCATCGTGTCGAGCAGCCGCACGGTCTGCTCGGCTGTCCAGGCGCCGTTGGGGTCGAGTAGGAGCCGGGCCTGCGGCGCGGCAGCGCGTACCGCGGCGATGCGGTCCGGGTCAGCGGCGTCGCCGCACTTGACCTTGACGAACTGGAAGCCGCGCCGCCCCAGCGCCCGAGCGGCGGTGGCCGCGTCCTCGGGGGCGACCAGTCCGATGGTGTGAGCCGTGGGCACCGGGGAGAAATCCGGCCGGCCGAGCCACCGATGCACCGGCATTCCGGCGCGGCGGCCCACCAGATCGTGGAGGGCGGCGTCCAGGGCCGCCAGCACTCCCGCGGGCAGCTCAGCGGCGAGCACGGGCAGGTCCGTCACCAGCGTCTCGGGTTCGCCGTAGCCGCGCACCCGGTCCCTGAGCCCGGCGAGCAGTTCGAGGATGGCGGCCAGGTCGAGGCCGTAGTAGACGCTCGTGACAACCTCGCCGTGGCCGGTGACGCCGTCGTGGGACAGCTCGACCTGGACGGCGTCGCGGCCCGGCATCGTCGAGCGGGAGATCCGCAGCGGCTCGCGGAGCCGCAGTGGGTAGCTGCGCCAGCCGAGCCTCATGCCGGCACCGCCAGGCGGCGCAGCGGGTCGAGGACGATCCGGCAGCGGCTCCACCGGGTGACCTCGACGGCATCCGGGTACGGAATCTCGATCGGGTGGCCCGGTGCGGGAGCGAACAGCCCGTGGGCGGCGCAGAACGCGTCGTCGAAGATCGAGTCGAGGTAACGGTGCGGACCGTCCGGAAAGATCGTGACCACCCGAGCGCCGGGCTGCATGCGGCTGATCCACGCGGCGACCCGGGCCACGGCGCCGGTGCTCCACCCGCCGGTCACGAACGCCGAACGTGCCAGCCGGCGGCAGGTGTCCACTGCCTCCACCGGACCGATCCAGTGCACCTCGTCGAAGGCGGTGTAGTCGACATTGCGGGGAAAGATGCTGCTGCCCAGACCGCGCATCAGCCGTGGCCGCGCGGGCTGACCGAAGATCGTCGAGCCGACGGTGTCGACGCCGACGAGCCGCATCCGGGGCCAGTGCCGCCGCAACGCCCGGGCCAGGCCGGCGCTGTGCCCACCGGTGCCGACGCTGCACACCAGCACGTCGACGGCCTCGACCTGCCCGGTCAGTTCGGCGGCGAGGGTGTGGTAGCCGGCGGCGTTGTCCGGGTTGTGGTACTGATCGGGCCAGTAGGCGTTCGGAGTACGCGCCAGGATCTCGCGCAGTCGGTCCAGGCGGGCCTGCTGCCAACCGCCGACCGGGTGCGGCTGCTCGGCCACCTCGACCACCGCCCCGTAGGCGGTCAGCAGCGCCCGCATCGGTCGTTCGATGTCGCGGTCCACCACCAGGATGACCGGGTGGCCCAGGGCCTGCCCGGCGAACGCCAGCCCGATCCCGAGGGTGCCGCTGGTGGACTCCGCCACGGTCGCTCCCGGCCGAAGGTCACCGCGCTGCCGGGCGGCCTGGAGCATGGCCACGGCGGCGCGGGCTTTCATGCCGCCGGGGTTCAGATACTCCACCTTGGCGTGGAAGCCGCCGTGCGGGTGCGGCAGCGGCGTGTCGACGTACGCCACCGGCGAGCGCCCCAGCAGGTCCAGCAGCTGCGGCGCGCACGTTCTCGGCGCGGCGCCGGTCAGCATGGCGACCCCGCGGCGGCACGGTAGCGGTAGACCGTCGTCGGTCCGCCGTCTAGCCAGAAGAACGGGTACGGTTCGGCGGACACTGCGCTGAGCCCGGCCCCGAGAAAGCACGGCAGCACGGCGCTGCCGGTCTGCGCGAAGGCCACCATCGGTTTGCCGGTGGCGCGGGCGTGCCGCAGCAGTGGCTCGAAGGTGCCGTTACCCAACGTCATGCCGGACACCAGCAGCGCGTCACAGCGTTCCAGCAGGGCGGCGGCGTCCGGCAGGCACGGCTCGTCCCACTCGGTGCTGCCGCCCGCCAGATCGCAGGGCAGGTAGCCGATGCCGCGGCGGCGCAGTTGGCCGAGCAGGGAGTTGACCACGCCGACGACCAGGACGTGCTGCCCCGGGACCACCGGCACCAGGTCCACCACTGCGGCGGCTCTGGCGGTCGACTTGGTCAACGAGGTGCCGGCGGGGATGCTGACCGTGTCGTCGGCAGCGTGCGCATGCGGACGGGCAGCGGCGAGGTAGGCGTCCAGGGCCGCGACGCGGACCGCCGGCGCCGGGTGGGTGAGCAGTTCCGCGACGCTGCGACCCACGCAGTCGTACGCGACGTCGTCGGTCAGTTCAGCCGGCTCCGTCGAACAGGAGCCGACGGTGGCGCCCACCCGCAGACTCAGCACGTGGTTGCGGTAGCTGCGGCCGCGTCCAGCGTGCCGGGCACCCTGCCGGGTGGTGAACGCGACGCTGACCTGCTCGGTGGCCGGATCGGGACCGATTCGGGCAGCGTTGACGGCTTCGATCAGGTCCGTCACCGACATGAACGGCTCATCCGTGTCCACCGGCATCGGGGGCGTCACGCCAGCGCTCCGGCCAGATCGTCGGCGTATCGCACACTCAGGCCGCCGACCAGTTCCTCGGCGCGGGCGCGGGCGCCGAGGCCGGTGGTGTCCACCGTCATGACATGGCCGAGGTAGGTGTTGTTGTTCACCGCGTCGCCAGTGCGGTGCCCGGCGGGCCTCACCGCCCAGTCGACCACGCCGGGTGCTGCGGCCAGCGTGGCCGCGCCGTCGATCCCGGCGACGGTTCCGGCCCGGGGCGGCAGCAGGAACGAGATGGCGGCGCTGCGCACGCCCGTGTCGGTCACTGTGATGTCCGGCTGTTCACCGAGGGCGAGCTGCGCGTACACCATGGGCAGATCCACCCCGGTCGACCGCCGCACCAACTCGGTGATCTGGTTGCCCGCCGGGCGCGGATTGATCTCCACCAACCGCGGCCCGGCGGCCGTCAGCCGCAGCTCGGTGTGCGCCACTCCCCGGTCGAACCCGACCACGGCGAGGGCGGCGAGGGCCGTGTCGCACACCGCGGTGACCGTCGCGGCGTCGAGCGCGGCGGGGAACATGTGCCCGGTCTCGACGAACCACGGCTCGCCGGCCAAACTCTTGTCCGTCACGCCGAGCACCGTCGTCGTGCCGTCGACGGTGACGGTCTCGACGCTGACCTCCGGCCCGACCAGCACCTCTTCCAGCAGCACCCGCGGTGAGCGCTGCTGGCCACGGGCGTTGACCGGAAACGCGTCGAGGGCGTCGAACGCCTCGCGCAGTTCGGTCCGGTCGGCCACCAGCCGGACGAACATTCCGGCGCACAGGTCGACCGGTTTGATGACCAGCGGGAAGCCCAGCGTACGCGCGGCGGCCTCGGCACCCGGCCAGTCCTCGGTGATGGCGAACGCCGGGCCGGGCAGGCCGGCCGCCTGCATCCGTTGCCGCGCCAGGTCCTTGCGGCAGGCGTACTCGACGGCTTGCGGCCGGGCACCCGGCAGACCCAGGTGTGCGGCCAGCCGGGCAACGGTGCCGAGGTAGTAGTCGCAGGAGGTGATGACACCGTCGAAGCCCAGTACCTCGTGCAACCGCTGGACCCGGGGCAGCAGCAGGTCCGGGTCGTTGGTCTCGGCGGTGATCACGTTGTCCGCGGTGAGCAGGGGGTGCACTCCGTCGCCGCCGCCCTGGCCCAGGTAGTGGTGCAGGTTCCTGGTCAGGAAGGTGAACCGATGTCCTGCTTCCCGGATCGCCCGGGGCAGCAGGGTGCTCATCGCACCGACCCAGCTCTCGACCACCAGCACATGCCCCACCGTGCACTCCCGATGTCAGGGGATCCCGGACCACCAGAGGATAACGGTTGTCATTAGCGATTACTAGCCGAGTCTCCTCGGTCACCACCGAGAACCCACCCGCCGCGACCGGCGACATCCGCGCCGCCCGAAACGCCCGATCGGTCACGACCGCCATGCACGAACTGGCCATCCGCGAGGCCCCTGCCCAACCTCTCCGCCGACGAGATCGACGTCATGCGCGCGGCCAACGCCCGCTTCGCCGAAGCGCCCCTGGGCAGCCCGAGCCAACCGCCTGACGTGAGACGTCCCCCCGCTCGGGCAGGTCAGGCCGAGACGTACGCTTGCGGGATGGCTGAGGAACCTCGGTGGTTGACCGACCACGAGCGCGACACCTGGCTCGCCCTGGCCAAACTCATGTTCAACCTGCCGAGCGCCCTCGACGCCCAACTCCTGCGCGACAACCACCTCACGCTGTTCGACTACTTCGTGCTCAGCGGCCTGTCCATGGCGCCCGGACGCACCCTGCGGCTCAGTGATCTGGCCAGCCAGATCAGCTGCTCGCTGTCCCGACTGTCGAACGTCGTCAAGCGGCTCGAACAACGGGGACTGCTGCATCGCGCGCCCGACCCGGAAAGCTCCCGCTACACCGTGGCCACGCTCACCGACGCCGGGTGGGATCTTGTGGTCGCCGCAGCGCCCGGACACGTCGCCGCCGTCCGTCACTACGTCATCGACGGCCTCACCGCGAGCCAGATCGACGTCCTGCGCGAGGTGGCCTGCCACGTGGCCCGACAGATTGCCGAGACCTCGGAGGCCACTGCGCGCCCCCGTTGACGCCGGCCGGCCAGCGTCCGTACCGCACCTCCCGGCCGCGTCGCCTGCCCCTCGCGGGTCAGGCGTCACCGGAGACCGATGCGAGCGTCGACACTGCCGGTTGCGGGCTCGTTCGGACGGGCAGCCGGACAGCGAACCGGGCGCCCCGACCGGGATGGCTGCGGGCGTCGATGGTACCCCCGTGCCCGGTGACCACCTCGCGGAGCAGCGCAAGCCCGAGCCCGGTGTGCCGCTTCTCCGGGCCCGCGCCGCTGTAGAACCGGTCGAAGATGCGGTCGGCCGGATCGAAGCCGTTGCCGGTGTCGGCCACGATCAACTCCGCCATGTCGGGAGCGGGCAGGCGCACCGTCACGTCGATCCGGCCGCCGGCCGGGGTGTGCGTGAGGGCGTTGGTCAGCAGTTCGCTGATCACCCGCCGCAGCGCCGATTCCACCCCGGAGACCGGGACCGGCGCGTCCGGGCGGCTGAGGGTGAGCGTCACCCCCTGTTCGCCGGCCCGGTCGTTCTCGGCGAGCACCGCGACCTCGGCGAGAGTGGCCAGGTCCACCGGGTCGGCGGCCGGCCGGCCACCCGGGGCGGCGGCCAACCGGACGGAGAGCAGCAGGTCGTTGACGACCTCGCCGAGCCGTCTGGTGGTGCCGGTCAGACGATTCAGCTCCGACTGGTACTCGACCGGCATGCCGGCTGCGCCGGCCCGCCGCGCCAGCAGTTGCGCCCGGGTGTGCACCTGTGCGATGGGCGTACGCAGTTCGTGGCTGACGTCGGCGATGAAACGGCGCTGCCGGGCGAGAGAGTCGGCCAGCGGAGCGACGGCGAGCCGGCCCACCACCGAGCCGCTGGCGACGGCGACGACCAGCCCGAGCAGTTCCGCGACGGCGAGCGAGACGAGCAGGTGACGCCGGTCGGCGAGTTGGTAACGGGCGTCGAAGATCGCCTGCACGACGTCCTCACCGCGGGTCTCGGTCAGGACGAAGTAGACCGTGCCGTTGCGCGTGATCGTCGCCTCCGCCGGGGCTCCGGTGCTGGCCGTGGCGGTCATCGCCGCCGCCAGCGGGAAACCGGGCGGCGGCGGCACCGTACCGCCGCTGAGCTCGCCGTCGCGGAGCAGGAACAGCCAGGTGCAACCCGGTGGACCGGACGGGTCGCCACGGCTGGCGGTGTACGCGAGTTCGCGTGTGATCTGGCGCTCCTGGCCCCGGACCAGCATGCCGTAGGCGAGCACGCCGACCGCCGTGACCAGGACGGTCACCGCGAGCCCGACCAGCACGCCGACCCGGCGACGGGCCCGGGTCACCACGATCCGCTCGGCCGCCATCCAGGAGAGGCCGGCCGGCGCCGGGCGCCACAGTCCCCACCACCGCGTCACAGCTCACCGAGCCGGTAGCCGAGGCCGTGCACGGTGCGGACCGCCGTCCGGCCGAGCTTGCGGCGCAGGTAGTACACGTAGGTGTCGACGATGGAGGTCGCTGCCGCCTCGTCGAAGACCCGGCGGCGCAGCTCGGAGCGGGTGTGCACCGCCCGAGGGCGTACGGCCAGCGCGCGGAGCAGTTCGAACTCCCGGGCGGAGAGCGCCACCCGGGTACCGTCCGCCAGCACCACGTCACGCAGGCCGAGGTCGAGCCGACCGCCGCCGATCGGCAGCGCCTCGGCGCCGTCCGAGGTACGTCTGCAGAGTGCCCGGATCCGGGCACTCAGTTCGTCCAGGTCGAACGGCTTGATCAGGTAGTCGTCGGCGCCCGCGTTCAGGCCGGCCACCCGGTCGTCGACGGTGCCGAGCGCGGTGAGCAGCAACGCGCGGGCGCTGATCGCGCGGGATCGCAGCCGGGTCAGCAGGTTGAGCCCGTCGAGCGCCGGCAGCAGGCGATCGATCACCATCACGTCGTAGGGTCGGGTGAGCCCGAGATGCAGCCCCCGCTGCCCGTCCCGAGCCACGTCGACCTGATATCCCTCGTCGGCCAGCACCTCGGTGAGCATGTCCGCGAGTTCCGCGTCGTCCTCGACCAGGAGCAGCCGGTGTACGTCTGGTGATGCACCGCCTACCTGTAACACATGTCGAGAATCCCACATCGATCCCTGACATCGATTGTGACCAATGTCTCTATGTCGTCTCGATCCGGGAACGCAGCCCTCCCCGATCGACCGTCCGTGGTCATCGCCGCGCCTCCTCGAAGTGTCTCGCGCAGAGGCGCTGACGCCGGGCGTCGAGGACCATCCAGGTGCCGAGCACCAGTTGGACCAGGCTGCGCCACACGTCGGACCAGCGGTCGCTCCAGCGCATCACCGACAGCCGGACCCGGCCAGGCGGTCGGGCACCGGTCGGGACGAGAAAGCAGGGTCCACGGTTCGGCAGCGACCGGGCGTGCCGCACGGTGGAGACCAGGGCGTACCGGCGCAGCACCTCCCGGGTCACCGCCCGCATCATCACCGGCGCGACACCACGGGCCGGGCAGGCCCGGTTGGCGGTGACACCGAACGGGACGAAGTGCGCGTCGCCGCGGTCCAGAGTCAGCCAGCGATCCGGCTCGAAGGTGTCGTCGGCCGCCGGTCCGCTGCGCTGGTAGGCCAGATAGTTGAAGAGCAGCACCGAGCCGGCCGGGATGGTGAGCCCCGCATCGACCTCGATCGGGCCGGACGTGATCCGGTGCGCCACCCCGAAGAGCGGATGCACCCGCAGCGTCTCGTCGATCACCCGGTCCAGGGCGGCTTCGCCGTCAGGGCCGTCGAGGGTGGCGACCAGGTCCCGCTGCACCGTCGAGTGTTGCGCCACGGCGAGCAGGAGGTGCGCCATCGCCTCCGACATCTGCACCACCGCGGTGTTGAAGAACGTGCCCTGGAGGTACCACGCGGTCTCCTCGGCGGTGAAGGGCTCCGGCAGCGTCACCGGCGCCGTACCGGCATCGACCCGGGCTCGCAGATAGCGGGTGAGCCGGTCGCGCCGGTCCAAATGCCGCAGCCCGCAGCACTTGAGCGCGGTGACCACGTCGTCGGCGTTGGCCACGATCAGCGCCCGGACGTCCGACGGGCACGCCGCGCCGAAGACGAGTTCGTAGTAGACCTCCGCCCAGATCGGCATCATCAGATCCCGCAGCCGGACATGGCAGGTCCGACCGGCCGGCAGTCCGGCGAGGATCCGTCGGGTTGCCGCGCCGGCCAGCTCGGTCGAGCGCCGGTGTGACACCGCGACCACCCGTCTGGTCGTCCGGGCGACCGTCCGGTAACGCTCCCCCGGTTCCAGGTGTTCCTGGTGCATCTGCGGGCCGGGCGCCAGCCAGTACCAGAACAGGTCCGAGATGCCGGCGCCCCGGCTGCGCCCGCTGGCCGCCGGATGGGAGTAGATCCGCGCGAAGTGCTCGGGCCCGATCCGGGGGCCGGGCACCGGAATCCCCTCGGCACCGTTCACCCGCCTGAAGATCCACTCGCGGAGCCGGATCACCGCCGGTGGCAACCGGCGCGGCAGCAGCCATCCGACAGCCAGCAGACCGGCCAGACAGCACAGCAGCACCAGCGGGTGGGTCATCCCGGCACCCGGTCGAGGATCATCTCGCGGGTGAGATCAACGGGACGGACCGCACCGGCGAGCGTCATGGCCCGGGCCAGCTCGGCGCGGAGCAGGTCGAGCAGCTGTCTGACGCCGTGCGCTCCCCGGGCCGCCAGCGCCCAGAGCACCGGGCGGCCGATCCCGACCGCGACCGCCCCGAGCGCCAGCGCGGTGAGGATGTCGGTCCCCCGACGGATCCCGCCGTCGAGCAGGACCGGGATGCGTCCCCCGACCGCCTCCACGACCGCCGGCAGGGCGTCGATGCTCGCCGGTACCCCGTCGAGTTGCCGCCCGCCGTGGTTGGAGACCAGCACGGCGTCCACGCCGTGCTGCACCGCGAGGCGGGCGTCGGCGGGGTGCAGGATCCCCTTCAGCACGATGGGCAGCCGGGTCGTTGCGCGCAGCCACTCGATCCGGGCCCAGTCGAGGGTGGCGTCCATGACGATGTCCCGGACCCGGCCGGTCTCCGGGTCGCGCATGTTCTCGCAGCAGTAGCCGGA
The DNA here is from genome assembly GCF_057196645.1 of Micromonospora sp. ATLC16. Lineage (NCBI taxonomy): Bacteria > Bacillati > Actinomycetota > Actinomycetes > Micromonosporales > Micromonosporaceae > Micromonospora > Micromonospora sp. ATLC16. Next base: position 63,709 of record NZ_JBXUOW010000009.1, on the reverse strand, counting down.
CGGCAGGTCGAGGAAGCCGTTGCGCAGGTCACGGTCGCGGCGGCCGAAGACCGGCGAGTCGACGGTGACCACCAGGGCGTGGCAGCCGGCCGCCTCGGCCCGCCTGATCACCGAGGCGGTGAAGCCGAGATCCGGCTGTGGGTAGAGCTGGAACCACAGCCGCGCCGGCCGGTCCGACGGCCCGCTCGCGTCGGCCACCGCCTCGATCGGCGTGGTGGCGGCCATGCTGACCACCAGTACGGTGCCGACCGCTCCCACCGCCCGGGCCGTCGCCACTTCCCCCTCCGGGTGCGCCAGCCGGTGGAAGGCGGTCGGCGAGACCAGCACCGGCATCGGCAGGGCCTCGCCGAGCAGCACGGTCCGCAGGTCGCGCTCGCCGCCGCCACGCAGCACCCGGGGTAGGATCCGGTACGCGTCGAAGGCCGTCTCGTTGGCCCGTAGCGTCCGCTCGTCCCCGGCGCCGCCGGCGAAGAAGTCCCGGTGCACCGGATCGAGCCGCCGCCGCGCCTCGGCTTCCAGATCGCCGAGCCGGTGCAGGGGGCCCGGCTCGGCGGTTGCGGCGTGGCGTTGGGCCGCCTGCGCAGGCAGCGAGGGCATGGCCTCAGCCCACCGTGGTCGTCAGGCAGCGGTTCAGGAAGGCGACCAGTGGCGCCCGGTGCACCTCCGGCTTGTTCCACTGGTTCTCCAGGTTCTCCGCCAGGTGGTGCACCGCCGCCACCTCGCCGCCCCGGTGGTGACGCACCACCGGATGCAGGTACGCCGCGTCGTGGGCCTGGCCGGGCACGTCCTGGGCGATCCGGCCCACCGAGATGTCGAACGGGTCGACCTGGTCGTGGTCGGGGCCGTACTCGAGGGTGACGACGAACGCGTGCTCGACCGGATGGTCGACGGTGGCCAGCCCGGCCTGCCCGATGTAGTCGACGGGCAGTTCCTCGTGGTAGCGGGCGCCCGGCCCGGCCACGGTGAGCACGTCGGCGAGCACCGCGAACTGCTGCCACAGACCGGAGGAGCGGTTGACCCGTTCGATGATCGCGTCGGCTGCCACCTCGGCGGTCGCGTCGAGCTTCTCCGCCGGCCACGGATTGTCGTGATAGCGGTGTTCCAGAATGCGGTGCAGGGCCCGGACGCCGTACCGGAAACCGTGGATGAAGCCGTTCGTCGACTTCTTGAAGTCGCGCTGCTGGGTCAGCGTGCCGGCGAAGAACAGACCCGGCACGTTCACCGACTCGAAGGCGGGGGTCTGGGCCGGGAAGCGATCGTTGATCACCAGCGTCGGTCGACAGTCGTCGGCGAAGATCGACACGTCGAAGCGGAATCCGGTGCAGGCCAGCACCCGGTCGTAGCGCAGTTCCTTGGTGACCTCGTTGGCTCGGGAGAAGCCGAAGGTCACCCGGTAGCCGTCGCCGTCCCGCTCGATGGCGCGCACCTGCCCGTCCAGGATCGCGTTCGCCGACTTGAGCTGGTAGGTGTCCAGGAAGTTGTTGTTCACCGCCCGCAGGTGCCCGACGTAGTGGGTCCGCCACGCCATCCGGACCGGACTCGGCCCTGCCACGTGGACCAGGGTGGTGGTCTCCATCAGGCTGTCCGCGGTCTCGAAAGCGGAGTTGCCCTTGCCGATGATCAGCACCCGCTGGTCGAGGAAGTCGCGCGGATCGACCGGCATCTCGTCGTACCGCTCCGCCAGCTCGATGCCGGGAATCGGCGCGACGTACGGCTGCGAGACACCGGTCGCCACGACGACCCGGCGCGCCCGGTGGGTCGTACCTTCCTGGTCGGTGACCGCGAAGCCACCGTCGTCGGACCGGGCGACCCGGACCACCCGGCTGCGGTAGCGGACCCGGACTCCGGTGGCCGCCGCGAAGTCGGCCAGGTAGCGGACCATCACCTCGGCGTCCGGGAAGTAACGCTCGGTGTAGCGGGTGAACCGCAGCGCCGGGTCGTCGCTGAGCAGCGAGTTCCAGTCCAGCCGCAGGTTCAGCTCCGGATCGTCGGACCCGGTGTGCGGCTTGTTGATCGAGATGAGTTGACGGTGTCGGGGAAATCGGGTGAAGAAGGCGCCGGGGACGTCGGCGGACTCCAGTACCAGGTAGTCCCGCCGGCCGTCCCGTTCGAGAAGCGCCCCGAGCTGGAGTCCGGCCGGCCCCGCCCCGATGATCAGATAGTCGAGCATCTCTGCGGTCACCAGACGACGGTACGAAGGCGAACTCAGAGAAAAATCAGCCGACGATCCGGGCTGTCGACGCCGTCGATGCCGATCAGCCCGGTGGCCCGGTCAGCAGGTCGAGCAGGTCGGCGGCGCGGCGGACATCGGCGTCGAGCGGCCGGTCCGGGTCGATCGCCGGCACGATCTCCGCGAGTCGCTCCAGCAGCGTGGCACAGGCCGGTGCGGTCGGGGTACGCGCACCGACGTGGACGGCCTGGCGCAGCCCGACCGCGAGCGTTCCGCAGATCAGCCGCAGCAACCGCGCCTGGTCCACGGCGCGCAGCGCGGCCTGGGTACCGAACGGCACGACGTCCTGGTTGTGCAGATTCGTCGGCAGGCTCTGCATCCCGGCCGGGGTGGCCTGCCGACGGATCTCCGCGACCATCGCGGTCGCGGCGAGCTGGGCGCCCTGTAGCCCGTGCTGCCGTCCCGGTCCGGCCGCGAGCATCGGCGGCAGCCCGCCGTTGCGGACCGGGTCGACCAGGAGGTCGAGCTGGCGCTCGACGAGGTTGCCGAGCTGGGCCGCCACCGTCGCCAGCATGTCCGCAGCGAAGGCCGCCGGCTGGCCGAAGAAGTTGCCGCCGTGCAGCACCAGATCGTCGTCGGGGAAGAACAACGGGTTGTCGCTGACGCTGCGCAGATCCGACTCCACCACGCCGTCGACGTACCGCAACGCGTCCTCGGCCGCGCCGAGCAACTGCGGGGTGCAGCGGATGCTGTACGCCTCCTGGAGCGGGCGCCCACCCGACGGCGTCGCGCCGGCGAGGCACTCCCGCATCCGGACGCCGACGTCGACCGCGCCGGGATGCCCGTACGCGGCCAGCAACCGGGGATGCAGGAACTGGCCGGGGTCGCAGCCGAGCACGTCGACGAGGAGGCAGCTCAGCAGTTGGGCGGCCCGGTGCGCGCGGCGGATGTCGTCCAGCGCGAGCGCGGTGGCGGCGGTGGTCAGCGAGGTGCCGTTCACCAGCGCGAGCGCGTCGCGTCCGTCGAGGAGCAGCGGCGTCAGCCCGGCCGTGGCGAGCGCCTCGGCGGCGGGCCTCCGGTCACCGTCCAGATAGGCCCAGCCCCGCCCCCGCAGCGACTGGGTGGCGTAGGCGAGCGGGATGAGGTCACCGCTGGCCCCGACCGATCCGAGGCGGGGTATCGCCGGCACGAACGTCGTACCGAACATCGCGGCGAGTCCCTCGACGACCCGCAGCGAGACGCCGGAGGTGCCCTGGCCCAGCGACCACACCCGGACCAGCATCGCCGCCCGGACCACCTCCGGATCGATGTCCGGGCCCTGGCCGGCGCCGAGGTGGGCGAGGGTGTTGTCGCACTGGTCCGCGTCGTCGTCCCGGCCGGCGAACCCGACGAGCGCGCCGAACCCGGTGGTGGCGCCGTAGACCTGACGGTCGTCGCCGAGGACCGCGCGCAGGTGGTCGCGGGAGCGCCGTACCCGGTCGCGTACCTCGGCGGTGACGTCGATGGTGACCTCGGTGGCGGCCCGGCGCAGGTCGGCCACCCGCAGCGGGCGGGCCAGGCCGATCGGGCTGACCGCGTCGGGCGCGGTGTGGGTCGTCATCGGGCCGACCGTAGCCGCGGATTCTCAGAGCGGTCTGAGTTATCTCTGATGACCCGTCGCTACCGTCCGGGCACATGACGCACGACTATCTGATCATCGGTGCGGGACCGGCGGGACTGCAACTCGGCGCGTTGCTCGAACGCGACGGTCATGACTACGTCGTCCTGGAAGCCGGTGCCGCGCCCGGCTCCTTCTTCCGCAGCTATCCGCGACACCGCAAGCTGATCTCCATCAACAAGGTCTACACCGGCTCCGACGATCCGGAGTTCAACCTGAGGATGGACTGGAACTCGCTGCTCAGCGACGATCCGGAGCTGCTGTTCAGCCGGTACAGCCAGCGGTACTTCCCGGCCGCCGACGACCTGCTGCGCTACCTCGCCGACTTCGCCACCGCGACCGGGGTGCGGGTCCGCTACCAGACCCGGGTGGTCCGCATCGGCCGCGACGGCGACGGCTTCCACGCCCTCGACACCGACGGCCACATCTGGCGGGGACGCCGGCTGGTCGTCGCAACCGGTGTCTCGCAGATGTACGTGCCGGCCATCGACGGGATCGAGGACGCCGAACGGTACGACACGGTCAGTGTCGACCCGGCCGACTTCGTCAACCAACGCGTCATGATCATCGGCAAGGGAAACTCCGGATTCGAGACCGCAGACGCGCTGATGGAGACCGCCGCCGTGGTGCACCTGGCCGGGCCCCGCTCGGTCCGGTTCGCCTGGCAGTCACACTACGTCGGGCACCTGCGGGCGGTGAACAACAACTTCCTCGACACCTACCAGTTGAAGTCGCAGAACGCCGTGCTGGACGGCACGGTGGAGGGCATCCACCGCCGGCCCGAGGGCGGCTACCTGGTCCGCTTCCGGTACGCCCGCACCGTCGAGGCGATCCGGGAGATCCGCTACGACCGGGTGATCGTGTGCACCGGATTTCGGTTCGACGCGAGCATCTTCGACGAGAGCTGCCGGCCCCGGCTGGTCATCGACGACCGCTTCCCGGAGCAGACCTCGGCGTACGAGTCGACCTCGGTCCCCGACCTCTACTTCGCCGGCACCCTGACCCAGCAGCGCGACTTCAAACGATCGACGAGCGGCTTCATCCACGGCTTCCGGTACGGGGTCCGGGCGCTGCACCGCATCCTCGCCGCCCGCTACCACGACACGCAGTGGCCGACCGCTCGACTGGCGGCGACCCCCGAGGCGATCACCGACGCGATCATCGCCCGGATCAACCGCTCCTCGGCACTCTGGCAGCAGTTCGGGGTGCTCGGCGACGTGGTGACGGTACGCGACGACACCGCGTACTACCACGAGGAGGTGCCGATGGCGTACCTCGCCGACGGCGGGCTGGGCGACGGCTGGGCGCTCGCCGTCACCCTTGAATACGGCCCGGACCACGACTCCGTCGATCCGTTCGACATCACGGTGCCCCGGGTGGCGGAGAACGACGCGTACGCCGCGCACCGGGCCACCTACCTGCACCCGGTCGTGCGGCACTACCGGGACGGGCAGGTCGTGGCCGTGCACCACCTGGCGGAGAACCTGGAGAACGAGTGGAACCTGCCCACCGTGCACCAGCAGCCACTGGCGGTCTTCGTCAAGGAGTCCCTGACCGGCGTCGCCCCTGCCGCCGGAGCAGCCGGGTGACGGCGGGAGCCGAACCGGGCTATCCGCAGGCGATCCTCGACCTGCTGGGCAGCGGACGGGCCCGGCCCGTCTTCGAACACGGCCCGCGCACTGTCGGTGCCGACGAGATGTCCGAGCTGATCGCCCGGATCGCCGCAGGTCTACAGGCGGCGGGAATCGGCCCGGGCGCTGGGGTGGCGGTGGCGCTCGGCGTGTCTCCGGAGGCGTTCGCCGCCATCATCGCAGCCCAGGTCGTCGGTGCCCGGATCGCCGGGGTACGCCCCGGACTACCTGCCGATCACCTCCGGCACCTGCTCGGCCACCGGATCTCGGCGGTGCTCGTCGACCGCACGACCGCCACCCCGCAGCTGCGGACGGCCGCCGCCGACCTTCCCCTGCTCGGCGTCGGCCCGGTCGACGGTACGCCTGACCTGGCCGCCACCCGCGCCGACGTCACACCGCCGGTCCCCGCCGGGCATCCGGACGACATCGCCCGGGTCGTCTACACCAGCGGCAGCACCGGCAACCCCAAGGGCTGCCCCCAGACGTACGGGTCCCTCGACGCCGCCTGGGCGGCGCACCCGGACCGGTGGCCGCCGCCGGTCCGCGACCTCGCCGGCCACCTCGACCGGTACCTGGTTTTCGGGTCGCTGAACAGTCAGGTGATGCTGGAGTACGGCGTGCTCACCCTGGCCGCCGGGGGCACCATGGTGATCGCCGAGCCACCTCGTGCCGGTGCGCCGTTCTTCCCCGACGCGCTGGTCCGGCACCGGGCCACGGCCAGCGTGATCACCGTGCCCCGGCTGGCGCAACTGGTCGCCGCCCAGCGCGCCGCGCCGGCCGACCTCGGCGCGCTACGCGCCCTGCTGGTCTCCGGCGCCCCCCTGCACCCGGCCCGGCTCGCCGAGGCGTTGCGCGTGCTCGGGCCGGTCGTCTACCACGGCTACGGACAGACCGAGACCGGCATGATCTCCATGCTGACCCCGGCGGAGATGCTCGCCGCACCGGCACTGCTCGCCTCGGTCGGCCGCCCGCCGGCTGCGGTCGAGGTGCAGGTCCGCGACACCGACGGCCGGCCGGTCGCGGCCGGGGTCGAGGGGGAGGTCTTCGTCCGCACCCCGTCCCAGGCCAGCGGTTACTGGAGCGACCCGGCAGAGACCGCCGAGGTCTTCACCGACGGTTGGGTACGCACCCGTGACCTCGGCCGGCTGGACCGCGACGGCTACCTGTACCTGCTGGGACGGGCCCGGGACGTCATCATCGTCAACGCCGACCTCCAGTACGCCGGCCCGATCGAACGGGTCCTGGCCAGCTGCGACGACGTCGCCGAGGCGTACGTGGTGGCCGCACCCGACGAGGAGACCGGCGAGGCGGCGCACGCCTTCGTGGTCCCCGCCCAGGGCCGGCAGCCGGATCCGGACGTGCTGCGCGAGCTGGTCCGGAAGCAGCTCGGCGAGCCCAGCACTCCCCGAAAGATCACCTTCATCGCCGAGGCACCGGTCACGGCCGCCGGCAAGCCCGACAAGCGCCGCCTGGCCAGCCTGGCCAGCCCGGCCGACGAGCACGATGCCAGCGAGTGACGGTTGTCCTCGAACCGGACGCCTCGACTTCATCTGGATCGAGTACGTGCCCTCCCCGGCGGCGACCCTGGGCAACTCCGGTGCGGTGTGGGCGGGTACCGGCGTCACCGCTCTGGATGTGTGCTTCGCCGGGGCGCGGCGAAGCACCTCAGGCCAGCGACAGGAAGAGCTTCTCCATCTGTTCGAGCTTGGCCCTGCGGTCCTCCCCGGCGGTGCCGCTGACGCACTGCTCCAGGCCGCTGGCGATGATCTTGAAGCCGGCCCGGTCCAGCGCGCGCGAGACCGCCGCGAGTTGGGTCACCACCTCGGCGCAGTCCCGGCCGTCCTCGAGCATGCCGATAACGCCGCGAATCTGACCCTCGGCACGGCGGAGTCGCTTGACCACGTCACCGACCGCGCCCTCGTCGACCTGCATCCCCGCCCCTTTCCACGTCGTCGACCACGATACACCGGGGGGTATCTCCCGACCGCTGATCGCGCGCTGTTCGCGGTTCTCCGATCCTCGGTCGACCTGCCGCTCGACCAGGTCGACGCGAGCAACGGGTGGGCAGCCGGCGACCGGGCCGACGGGAACGGCTCAGTCGTGCAGCTTGAGGGCCCGGAGCAGGTCGTCGTTCTCCTCGGGGGTGCCGATCGACAGCCGGACGCCACCGTCGATGACGCTGCTGCGGTCCCGCAGCCTGATGCCCTGCCCGGCCAGTGCGCCGCACAGCCGCTGCGGATCCTCCGTCCGCAGCAGCAGGAAGTTCGCGTCCGACGGGAACACCTCGATCACGGCCGGCAGCTGCGCCAGGGCAGCGCGCACCCGATCCCGCTCGGCGACGATGCGCTCGATGTTGCGTCGTCCGTAGTCGATGCCCGCAGGCGAGATCGCCGCGCCGATCGCGCGGATCGCCGTGACGGCGAGCGGGTACGGCGGCATGATGCGGCGCAGCACCCCGATGACCTCCGGGTGGGCGAGGGTGATGCCGCAGCGCTCACCGGCGAGGCTGTACTCCTTGGACAGCGAACGCACGACGACGAGATTGGGGTGGCCGGCGATGTCGCCCGCGAGTGACGGCTGCCCCGAGTAATCGAGGTAGAGCTCGTCGACCACCACCATCGCCCGGCCGCGCAGCCGTTCGGCGAGCCGCAGCACGGACGCCCGGTCCATCAGGTTGGCGGTCGGGTTGTTCGGCGAGCAGACGAAGACGAGCTTGATCCCGGGGTCGGCGGCGCAGGCCGCCAACATCGCGTCGGCGTCGAGCTGGTACGACCCGGGCACGAGGGGCACCCGGCACACCGAGGCGCCCTGGATGGCCGCGGCCGTCTCGTACATGACGAACGTCGGCGGTGTGATCAGGATGCCGTCCCGGCCGGCCGCACAGAACGCGCGGACCAGCAGGTCGATGGACTCGTCCGTGCCACGCGACAGGAAGAGCTGTTCCACCGGCAGGCCGTAGATCTCGGCGAAGCGGCCCAGCAGCGATGGCGGTTGCGGTTCGGGGTACCGGTTGAGGCCCTCCTGCTCGGGCCCGCCCGGGTACGGCGGGTAGGGGTTCTCGTTCGCGTCGAGCTGGATCCGGGCGGCCTGCTCGGCCTCGACACGCGCCGAACTGTAGGGCCGCAACGCGTAGATCTCGGGCCGGACCAGCGAAACGATGTCATCCACGAGCTGCGCGATCCTCTCCGGCCGGGCCGGGTCCGCCCCGGTAGGCGCAGGGTACCGCCCCGGCCGGTCGGTCTGCCCGTTGGTGGGCGCTGGCCGCCCCTGCGGTGCGGTACGGCCGCTCAACCTGTCGACGAACGTGACCGCCGCAGCGTGCACGTCCGACCCGCCGCGCCCTGCGGGCCGGCGAGCGGCACCAGGTACGTGTCCCCCGGGCATGGACCAGCGTCTACGGTCCGCCGATCTGTACCTGACCGACTGCTACGCCAGCTGCCACCGGTCAGCCGGCGGCTCTAGTCTGCTGCCATGGCGAGCACCGAACTGGATGAACTGATCGTGGCGGACGCCGACGCCCTGCGTGCCTGGTTGTCGGTCAACCACGCCACGTCGCCCGGCGTCTGGCTCGCCCTCACCAAGAAGGGCGGCTCGGTCACCACCGTGACCTGGCAGCAGGCGGTCGACGAGGCCCTGTGTTTCGGTTGGATCGACGGGCAGGCCCGGAAAGCGGATCACGAGACCTCCTGGATCCGGTACACCCCTCGCCGGCCCCGCAGCTCCTGGTCCCAGCGCAACGTGACCCACGTGGCCCGGCTGGAGGCGCAGGGGCGGATGCTGCCACCGGGCCGCGCCGCCGTGGAGGCCGCGAAGGCGGACGGCCGGTGGGCGGCCGCGTACGCCCCACCGTCGGAAGCCGAGGTGCCGGCCGACCTCCTGGCCGCCATCGCGGCCGACCCCGCCGCCCAGGCCATGTTCGACGTGCTCACCAAGACCAACCGGTTCGCTCTCATCCACCGCCTCAACGCCGTCAAGCGAGCCCAGACCCGGGAACGGAAGATCGGCGAGTTCGTCGCCATGCTGGCCCGCCACGAGACGTTCTATCCGCAGAAGGCCCGACCGCGGAGCGCGCCGGCGGACTGAACTTTCTCAAGAAATCTCGGCGTGCCTGTCGATCCGGGTGGGTCCTCTTCGTAGCTCTGGTGAGAGCCGGGCACGAGCCGGGCGACACGCCTCCTGGATGGCACCATGAGCACCGCAACGAACACCACCACCCGCGCCACCATGTCGGCCACCGGTGCGCTGATCGGGACCGGCGTCGTCGCCACGGCTGCTGCCAGTGTCGCCACGATGGCCGTCGCCGCCGCCGGCAAAACGCGGCCGGGGTCGACCTCGACATCGACCCAGCCCCGATCCCGGTCGCCGGTCTCGGTGTGCTGACCGCCGTCTTCTCCCTGATCGGCGTGGTCACCGCCGCGCTGCTGTCCATGAGTTACCGGAGGATCGTCATGAAGCAGTACCTGCTGTCCGTACATCTCGTCGAGGGCGCGCCGGAGCCGTCCGACGAGGAGATGCAGACCATGTTCAGGGAGACCGGCCGGGTCAACGACGAGATGCGGGCCGCCGGCGCCTGGGTCTTCAGCGGCGGGCTCCGGTCGCCCGACAGCGCCACCGTCGTGCGGATCGAGAACGGCGCCATCACCATGAGCGACGGGCCGTTCGCCGAGACAAAGGAACACATCGCCGGCTTCTGGATCATCAAGTGCGCCGACCTGGACGAGGCGCTCTCCTGGGCCGAGAAGTGCGCCGCGGCCTGCGGCCCGATCGAGGTGCGCCCCTTCGACGACCTGTCCCAGGCCTGAATCGGAGCCGGTCACCCGACATGGACCTGGCGAACGTCTACCGCGCGGAGTACGGCCGCTGCGTCGCCACCCTGGCCCGCCTCCTCGGCGACATCCACCTCGCCGAGGAGGCGGTGCAGGACGCCTTCACCACCGCGCTGCAGAAGTGGCAGACCCTGCCGCCGAACCCCGGCGCCTGGATCGTGACCACCGCCCGGAACCGGGCCGTCGACCGGCTCCGCCGGGAGACCACCCGCGAGGCCCGGCACGCCGAAGCCCTGCGACTGCACCAACCGGAGGAGCCCCAGGAGGTGGGACCGGTGCGGGACGACCAGCTGCGACTCATCTTCACCTGCTGCCACCCGGCGCTCGCCCCCGACGCGCGTACCGCCCTCACGCTCCGGCTCCTGGGTGGCCTCGACGTACCGGAGATCGCCCGGGCCTACCTGATCCAGGAGGCCACCGTCGCCCAGCGGATCGTGCGCGCCAAGAAGAAGATCCGCGACGCCGGCATCCCGTACCGGGTACCCGCCGAACACGAGCTGCCGGATCGGCTACCGCCCGTGCTCACCGTGCTCTACCTGATGTTCAACGAGGGCTACACGTCCACCGCGGGGCCGCTGATCAGGACGGACCTGTGCACCGAGGCGATCCGGCTCGCCCGCGAGCTCGCCACGTTGATGCCCGACGAGCCCGAGGTGCTCGGCCTGCTCGCCCTGCTGCTGCTGACCGAGGCACGCCGCCCGGCCCGACTCGGCCCGACCGGGGAACTGGTTCCGCTCGCCGAACAGGAGCGGTCGCTGTGGGACCGGGCCCTCATCGCCGAGGGCCACGACCTGGTCCGCCGCTGCCTGCGGCGCAACCGGCCCGGGCCGTACCAGATCCAGGCCGCGATCAGCGCGGTGCACACCGATGGCACCGCCACCGACTGGTCACAGGTCCTGGCACTGTACGACCAACTGCTCGCGCTGGCGCCGACCCCGATCGTCGCGCTCAACCGGGCGGTCGCGGTGGCCGAGGTACACGGGCCGGCGGTGGCCCTCGCCGCGCTGGAGGACATCGACCTCCCCGGCTACCACCGGCTGCCCGCCACCCGCGCCGAACTGCTGGCCCGGCTCGGCCGCGACACCGCGGCCCGGGCCGCCTACGACGAGGCCATGTCACTGGCCACGAACGAGACCGAACGCGCCTTCCTACAGCGGCGTCGCACCGCACTCACCCGTACGAGGAGAACCTCTTGACCGTCACCTACACCTTCGACGTCTTCGCCAGCCTCGACGGCTACGGCACCCACAGCGGCGACTGGGGCGGCTACTGGGGCAAGCAGGGCCCCGAGCTGCTCGCGCACCGACTCGCCGCGTACCGCACAGAGCAGCGCATGGTCTTCGGCGCCGACACGTACCGGGTGTTCGCGCGGCTGCTGGCCGAGAGCACCGAGGAGTCCGAGGTACGGGACGCCTGGGTCACCCGGATGCGGAACCTCCCGGCCACGGTGGTGTCGAACACCCTCCAAGCTCCCCTCGACTGGCCGGACGCGACCATCGCGCGCGACGACGCCGTCGACGTCGTGGCCCGGCTGAAGGAGGAGTCCGGCGTACCCTTGCGGTCGCACGGCAGCCTGTCGATGAACCGGGCGCTGATGGCCGCCGGTCTGGTCGACCGCGTCCAGGTGACGATCTTCCCGGTGGTCACGGGGCGGACCGGCACCGAACCGATCTTCCAGGGTGCGGCCGACTTCGACCTGGAGCTGATCGAGAGCCGTACCCTCGACGGCCGCACCCAGGAACTCACCTACCGCCCCACCCTGCACGTCTGACTCCGCCCGGCCCCTCGGCCCCGCCGCACGGGCTGCTCCACGGCTATCTGTCAGGGCTCTGTCAGGTATCCGTACGGCACCACGCCTTCCTGCTCGAATCAGGGACATCGCCTGGATCCGCGTGGGGGAAGGATTCACGTGTACCGCAGCGCAGATGTGGATGTGATCTCCGAGGAGCACAACGAGCAGGTCAGAAGGCTCGACCCGTTGCGGTTGGACGACGAGCTTCGGATGTTGCCCAGGCTGAACAGGACCGCCGACGTCGCCGCGTTGGTGCGGATGCTCGGCGCCGCGCTTCCCTCGACGGAGCGCATCGCGGCCTTCACCACCGCGGAATGTCTCGCCGCCATGCGTGATCTGGGCATGTTCGTCGGAAGCCTGCAACGGCACGGGGTGTCCGCCTTCGACGCCGTGCCGGGCGCGACCACGTCATTCCAGCTGCTGGGGCAGCTTACGGGGATGATTCCGCGGGACACGGTGTACCACTACACCTCCTGGAACCCGACGGGTGGGCGGGAACGGCTCTACACAGGCCACCCGATGGAGCGCGGCCTGATCAACGCGGTGCGCACCTGCGTGCCGAACCTCGCGCGGTCGGTCGAGATAGGACGGTCGCTGTTGTACGAGGACGCGACTGCGCCCGTCCACGCGGAGCGGATGGCCTCACTCGCCTCGCACGTCGCGGTGGCGGACACGGTCATGAGCGGTATCCGGACGAAGGTCACCCCCGAGTTCTTCGCGCGAATGCTCAGGCCGTTCTACGAGGATGTCCGCGTTGCCGGGCGTACGTACATGGGACCCGCGGCGGCCCACATTCCGATCTTTCTCATCGACCTGCTCCTGTGGGCCTCGGACCGGGGCAGCCCGGGTTATCTGCAGTTCTGCCGTGAGGTGTCAGCGCAGACCCTGCCGCAGTGGCAGGAGCGGTACGCGCAGTGGGCGAGCACACCATCCATCACGTCCCGGATCGTCGCGGCCCTCGGGACCTCCGGCTCACCTGCCGCGGACGAAGTCGTAGAGGCCAGTGCGAGAAGCCTGCGGCGAACCCTGCGGACACTCACGTCGTTCCGCGGAAAACACCTGGTGATGGCGCGACGCGCCTATCACGAGGAACTCCGGCTCTACGAACTGGGCAGTGGCGGCGGGAGTGTGGGGCTCCTCGAGGAGATTCTCGCCCTCACCAAACAGAATCGCGCCCTGCTCAACGCCACCGTTGCGCAGCGGGTGCAACTGCCGTGACGTAACCGGAAGGTAGGACGCCGACGATGGAGATCACCATAGTGGGGGCCGGAGTCGCGGGCCTGGCCACCGCGCTCAGCCTGCATGCCGCGGGCTTCGACCGGGTCACCGTCTTCGAGGCGGAGCCGCACCTGCGTCCGCACGGGCTCGGCCTCAACATCCTGCCCAACGCCGTTCGGGAACTCGCCGAACTCGGTCTGCTCGACGAGTTGCAGCAGCACGCGATCCGCACCCAGGAACTGGCGATGTACAACACCCGCGGGAACCTCGTGTGGCGCGAGGATCGCGGCATCCTGGCGGGTTACCGCTGGCCGCAGCTTTCGATCTCCCGAGCCCGGCTCGTGACGGTTCTGGCCGACGCGGTACGGCGGCGCCTGGGCGACAGGGCCATCGTCACCGACGCACGGCTCGTCGGCCTGCACAGCGAGCCGGGTCGGACGCACGGGACCTTCGCGGACCGGGACGGCACCGCGCGTACCGTCGACACCGGGCTCCTCATCGGCGCGGACGGCATTCACTCCGCTGTCCGGGCGGCGTTCTACCCGGCCGAGGGGCCGCCCCCGGCCAACGGCATGACGATGTACCGAGGGACCGCCTGGGGCGGGCACTTCCTGACGGGCAGCACGATGGCAGTGCTCGGCGACGCCCGGCGGCGACTGGTGCTGTATCCCATCGACAGGGACAGGGCCACGAACAAGTCCCTGATCAACTGGGTCGCCGCCTTCCCCGACGACGAGGCTGGCCCGTTGCCGCACGAGCGGACGACCGCCGACCGGCGCACGGCGGTACTGCGTCAGTTCGGCAGCTGGGCGCCTCCGGAGGTGGACCTGCCGCGCCTGCTCGACGACACGGCGGACGTCCAGCGATACCCGATGATCGACAGGGACCCGATCCCGCGCTGGAGTTTCAACGACGTGACCCTGGTGGGCGACGCCGCCCACGCCATGTATCCGGCCGGGTCCAACGGAGCCACCCAAGCCATCGTCGACGCCCGAGTGCTGTCGTGGCACCTGGCCACCCAGACCGATCTACGCAGCGCCCTGCGCGGCTACGAGGACGATCGCCTGCCGCAGATGACGCAACTGCAGCACGCGAACCGCTCCCTCGGCCCGGAGAAAGTGATCACTCTCGCCCACCAGCGGGCACCGCACGGGTTCACGGATGTGCGGGAGGTGTTCAGCGAGGCGGAACTCGCGGAGATCTCCCGCAGCTATGCCCGGACCGGCAGGTTCGATCAGGACTGGGTCAACTCACGACCGTCGCTGGGGGTAGCTCGGCATCCCGGCAGGGGCCCGGTTACCAGCACGGGCGCGACGGGCCTCACCGGGCGCGACGACGAGTCCAGGGCGGTCAGGGAGACCGGTTTCATCACCGCCGTCATCAGAGCCATGGAGCACGATCGTCCGGACGCCTACCTGGTCGACCGGCACGCGAAGCTGTTGAGCACGCCGGTGTCCCGGAAGATGACGGAGGAGGCGCTGGCCGCCGGCGGCACCGTCGGATCCGTGATCGTCCGAGCCCGGTTCGGTGACATCGCGCTGCGCGAGGCGACCGACGGTGGCATAGCCCAGGTGGTCTGTCTGGCCGCCGGCAGTGACACCCGGGCATGGCGCCTGGACCTCCCCTCGCGTACCAGGTTCTTCGAGGTCGACCTGCCGGGCCAGTTGGACGCCAAGGAGCGGATGTTGGAGCCGGTCCGCGACCGGCTCGTCTGCCGCCGGTTCTCCCTCGACGCGGATCTTCGGCTGGACACCTGGCCACAGCGGCTGCGGGCAGCCGGCTACGAACCAGACGAACCCACGGTCTGGATCATCGAGGGGCTGCTTCCCTACCTCGAGATCGAGAATTTCACCCGGCTGATCGGCACCGTCCGGAAGATGTCGACGCCCGGTTCGGTACTGCTTGTCGACGCGCCGCACACCGACTACTACACCGATCCGGCCAACGAGACGTTTCTGGCGTTCATGACGTCACGGGGATCCGCGTTTCAGCTCGGCTTCGACGACCTCGGCGACTTCCTGCGCCACCAGGGCTGGACGGCGGAGGCCTACACGCTGCGGCAGCTCCACGCGGGCGAGTGCTCGTGGCTGCCCGCACCGCCCGAGCGCCTCTGCCCGCCCCGTGACCATCACTGGGTGGCCCGCGCCCATCTCGGCTGAGCAGCCTCGTCCCGACCGAACTCAACGCCCCGGCGATGCCGGCACCCCCGTGGTCGCACCGAGCCTGTTGGAGGTGGCTCCATGACGACCCGCACCGCAGCGCCGCCCCGGGTGCGCCGCCCCGGGTGCGCCGCGCCCGATCAGGCTGGGCGCCACGAAAACGGCCGCCAGGATCCCCACGCTGGCCTGGAAAGCACCGTCCCGGTCGGCCTGTTCCCGGGCCAGCCGGAACTGCTGGCCCGAGGTGGCGTTTGGCGACGAGGTCAAAAGGGCCGGGTCAGCGCGAGGTGGTCGTTCGAGGCCCGTACCTTTCGGCCGCGCGCGCCTTGGCCTTGGCCGCCTCCACCTCGCGGTCACGGGGAGGCGCCTTCGTCACCAGGCTGTCGAGCAGGGTCCGGGTGGCCGCCGTGACAGCGCGGACCGCCTCGCCGAACGCCTCCTCGTTGGCCGCCGAGGGCCGCGTCGTCCCGCTGACCTTGCGCACGTACTGGAGGGCGGCGGCTTCGACCTCATCGGCGGTCACCGGCGGTTCGAAGTTGTGGAGCACGCGTATGTTCCTGCACATGCCTCCACCATGCCACGCAGCGCCACGAGGGCCGCTGCTACGCGGGCGACCTGCTGCGCGCCGCAGCTCCACTCTTCTCCCTCCTGGCCACCATGCAGCCCGAGTCGGACGCCGTACCTGGCGGCGAGCAACGCCGCACCCTGCTCACCGAGACCGGCTTCCGTCACGTGGCGGTGCTTCCCGGCGCCTGGCAGCTCGTCATCGCCTACACACCGAGCGAATGAGCCGCCCACCCCCCGTGTTCGGTCACGTCAGAACCACCGCCGGCCACAGTTGATGGTTCTCGACCGGAGGACCGCGACGCCCGCCGGGCGTACCAGCGGCGCCCCGGAGTGGCGGTGACGCCGTGCGCCACCGTGCTGACCACCACCACGAGGGTCCCGGCGGCCCACAGCCGGGGATCGCGGGCCCCCTCCTGCTCGCTGTGGGCGAGGTAGAACAGTGCCGACACGCCAATCGGTCCGAACCAGCCGAGAAACACCACGTCCCGCCAGGGCAACCGCAGGAGCGGCCGCAACGCCAGCACGACCGGCAGCCGCCGCAGCACGAGCACCGCGACCGCGAACGCGGCCAGGGGCCAGCCGAGATCGACCCAGTCACGCCACGGCACCTCGACCCCGAGAAGGAAGAACAACGGCAACACCAGGTAACGGGTCAGCGCGTCGTCGAGTCGCTGCTCCGACGCCCGCGACCGGTACCCGATCACCGCGTTGTAGGTCAGACCGGCGACGAACACCGCGAGGATCCCGTCCGTGCGCGCCACCCGGGCCACGCCTAGCGCGGCGATTCCGAGCACCAGCGTGAAAACCAGCAGCGAGCCCTCGTCCACATCCTCACGGGCCTCAGCCGCCGTGACGGCGCGGCCAGCGGTGAAGCCGACCGCCCCGCCGATCACCACGGCACCCACCACCGCCCACGCCGCCTCCGGAAGACGACCCGCGGTCGATCCGGTGGTCACCACGGACAGCGCGAGGACGACGAAGACGAAGGCGAGGCCGTCATTGGCGCCGGACTCGCCGCTGAGCACCTGCCGCAGCCGCGCCGGAAGCTGCCGCTCGGCCGGCCCCCCTGAGACGACGCTGGAGGCCAGGACCGGGTCCGTCGGTGTCACGCACGCGCCGAGCAGCACCGCCAGAGCCAGCGGAAAGCCGAGGACCAGCCAGGCCAGGCCGGCGCTGACCACCGCCATACCGGCCATCGCCACGGCGAGGAGCACACCGACCGGACGAATCACCGACCGGTAGTCCGACAGCGGAAAACGCAGCGCGACCGCCATCAGCGAGATGGCCAGCAGGACCCGGCTGGCCTCCAACGTCAACACCGACATCTGGTGGTGCGGCAGGTCGATCAGCCCGAGCACCGGACCAGCCAGTACGCCCAGTAACAGCGCCAGCAACGGCTCACTGACCGGGATCCGGCGGATGGAACTGGACCAGAAGGCCAGCAACACCCCCAAGACCCCCACCAGCGCGTAACCGAGATGCAGCCGGTCCATCTCCACCCACTACCCACGTGCCGCCCCCCACACACCCACCCACAGCCTGCTGCCCGACACCGTTCCAAGGACCGTGAACCAGCAGGCATGATTCGGCGGCGACGGGGGAAGCGGCGCGCACAGCCTGCCCCATCCGGTACGAAGGGAATGCCATGACCGCGTCCAGCGAGCCGGCCCGCATGACCGACACCTCGACCCGCGCAGGCCGGACCCGAACTGGTACGGCGGCCAAGACCAGCGCGGCCGCCGCGCTCGCGCTCGTGTTCGGCGTAGCCGGGCTGTTCAGCGTGCTCACCGCCATCCTCGCCTGGATCGGTGTGGTGCTCGCCATCGTCGGCATCGTCCTGGGCGTCGTAGGGCTCAAGATGGCCGCCCGACCGGGGGTGACCGGCCGAGGTGTGTCGATCGCCGGACTGGTACTCAGCGTGATCGCTCTGCTGCTCGGGCTGGCGCTCGGCGCGGGCATCACGACGTTCCTCAACAACGAGAGCGCGGTGGACCGGCTCCAGCAGCAGGTCGACGACCTCCGTGATCGAATTGGCCGCTAGCGTCCGGACCGCACGGTAGACCCCATCGAACCGAGAAGCCCCGCGCCGG
This sequence comes from Micromonospora sp. ATLC16, assembly GCF_057196645.1. Lineage (NCBI taxonomy): Bacteria > Bacillati > Actinomycetota > Actinomycetes > Micromonosporales > Micromonosporaceae > Micromonospora > Micromonospora sp. ATLC16. The sequence continues at coordinate 45,599 of NZ_JBXUOW010000009.1, read as the reverse complement.
GCCCATCCGCGGGCACGGAGGCCGGGTCAACGCGAAGTACGACGCGGCGGCCACCAGCAGCCCCCACACCCCACAACGTGTAGCCGCCCATCTCCAGCAGCAGAGGCAGGGCCGCGCCGCCGAACTTCGCGGTCCAGGTCAGGCCTTCCACGACGGCTCGCCTCGGACGGCCACCGCCCCGCGATCGTGTCGACAAGCCACACGCTCATCCGGGCCAGGGTCGTCGTGTCGATCGCGGCGGTCCTGCCCGGCGCGGCGTCGGCCGCGCCGTCGTGGAAGGGCCTGACCGGGCCGGCCGGAACCGGCTTGCAGGCGTGCGTGGCGCAGGCCAAGGCGCAGCGCCCGGCGGCCACGCTCTACAACCACATCCCCGAACGGCCCGAGTTCCGCGCTGCCAGCCGGAACCAGCCGGCCCGATCGCCCGACCAAAGGTACGGCTGGACGACGGCCGCGCCCCGGTGCCGGGGACGGGCCCGGCCGCTACGGATCGTGGCCGCCGTCCAACCACCACACCGGTGCGGGTGAACGAAGCTCCGAGGATCTTCCAGACATCAGCATCGGCACGACTCGACGGAACTGAATGGTTCGACTCGCCGACTGGTTAGGCAGAGGTCTCATTTTCGCCAAGCAGAGAGGCACCATCATGGATCGCCGAAGCGTCCTCCGGGCCACGATCGCGACCGGGGCCACAGCCACCACGGTAGGCGCGGTCGCCAGCACCTCGGCAGCCACCGCCAGTCCACCGAAGCGGCCCGTACGGGTGCACATCCTGATGTACCCGGGGGTGGAGGAGATGGACTTCGCCGGACCGGTCGAAGTGTTCGGCATGGCCCGCGGGCTCGGCGGTGACATCACCACCACCCTGGTCACGGTGGACGCCACAAGTCCGGTGACCGCCACCCACGGCACCCGGGTCGAAGCGGCCGGCCGCTGGTCACCCCGGGACACGAACCTGCTCGTGGTGCCCGGCGGCGGATACCGGCGGGCGGACACACCTGGCGTGGCGTACGAGATCCAGCGGGGCGTGCTGCCGGCGGCCATCCGCGCCGCGCGCCGTCGCGGCCTGACCATCGCCGGCGTCTGCACCGGAACCATGCTCCTGTCGGCGGCCGGACTCACCGCCGGCCGTCCCTGCATCACCCACCACCGGGCGGCGGACGATCTTCGGGCCCAGGGCGGCATCGTCACCGACGCCCGGGTGGTCGACGACGGCGACCTGGTCACCGCCGGCGGTGTCACCTCCGGCCTGGACCTCGCGCTCTGGCTGGTCGAGCGCCAGCTCGGCGCAGCCCTCGCCGTCGAGGTCGAGCAGGTGCTGGAGTACGAGCGACGCGGCACCGTCTGGCGCGCCTGAACCCGGTCGGCGCTCGGACCGGTCGGGTGGGGCACCCCGCTGACGCGGCTGTGCCGGGTCTACCGGCCGTCACGCGGCGGGGTCTCGGTCCGCTCCGACCGCACCGGTCCCGCTTCCCGGGCCTTCTCGGCCGGCGGCGAGACCAGACCGGTCAGGCACAAACTCACATCGATATCGCTCTCACCTGTGAACGGGCACCCGTTGCTCCGGGCAATCCTCAGCCAGGACGCCCGCCGGACCGTCCGGGCGCGCCCCGTGCGGCGTGGCCCTACTCCTTGCGCTTGTCAAGTCGGACGGCGCGCAGCACGACGTCGTCGACGTGGTGGGTGCTGATCGCCCCCGGGGGGCGCGGGCGGGTCTCGTGCACGTCGATGCGCCAGTCGCCCGAAGCCGCGATCTCGGCGGCGATGTCGTCGATGCCGACGTACGCCTGCGGGTCGTACATGCGGGTCTGCTCGGCGGGGTCCGACGGTTGCTGGAGCGGCGTCAGGTCGTGGCCGACGACGAGCAGCGTCCCGCCGACGGCCACGGCGTCGAGCAGGTTGCGCAGTCCGCGCTGCTCGGGGGTGCGCTGGAACGAACCGTACTGTAGGGAGACGAGGTCGTAGGTGGCGTCCGCGTATGCGGCGGGGTCGTTGGCGTCGCGGTGCAGCGTGCGCACGTCAAGCCCGCGACGTCCCGCTTCGGCTCGGATGCGGTCCAGTGCCCTGCTGGAGACGTCGGAGGCGGTCACCTGCCAGCCCCGTTCGGCCAGCCACAGCGCGTCGGCCCCCTCACCCGCGCCGACGTCGAGCGCCCGCCCGGGAGGTAGGTCCGTCGCCTCCGCCACGAGGGTGCCGTTCGGGTTGGCGCTCCACACGCGTTCCTGGTCCCCGTAGCGGCTGTCCCACTCGATCGCGACGCCAGAGGGACGGACACCCGCCGTGGCGTCCTCGGCGGCGAGGCTGAAGGCGATCTGGGCACCGACCCAGCTACCGTTCGCCGCGGACTGCAGGACCTGGGCGCTCGGGTCCGTCAGGTTCCCGGCGGCGAAGACGCCCGCCACGCTGGTACGTCCGGCGGGATCGACCGCGACGAGGTCACCGAGTCCGCTGGGGTGGGCCGTGGTGTCGATACCGAGCCCGGCGAGCATCTCGACCCGGGGACGGAACCGGCCCCCGGTGAGGATCGCGGCGGCGGGCAGGCTGCGGCCGTCGGCGAGCTCAACGACGAGCGACCCGTCCGGATCGGCGTCGGCCACCCGGCGCACCGCCCCCGCGACCACCGGAACCCCGGAGGCGACGAGGGCCTGCACCGCGGCCGGGTCGATCCCCGTCGCGTCATGCAGCACCACGGTCAACCGGTCGGTCAGGTGCCGCATCAGCGGGGTCGGATGCAGTCCCATCGGCGTCGTGACGATCTGCACGACCCGCAGGTCGCGGACCTCCCAGCCGTGGCAGAACGGACAGTTGAACACCTGAGCGCCCCAACGCTCGGCGAGGCCCTCGATGTCGGGAAGCTCGTCGACGATGCCGGTCGCGGCCAGTACCCGGCGGGCGACGAGGCCGTGCCCGCCCGAGAGGGCGAGGTGGAATCCGTCGTCCTCTTTCCGCACCGCCAGGACCCGGCCGGTGAGGACGTTGCCACCATAGCTACGGACCTCCGCGCGCCCGATGGCCCGCATCGCCCCGGGTGGGGTGCCCTCGCGTCCGAGGTAGCCGTGCATGTGCGCCGCTGGCGCGTTTCGCGGCGTGCCGTCGTCGACGACGATGACCGAGCGTCGCTGACGCGCGAGTTGCAGCGCGGCCGCCAGACCGGCGGCCGATCCGCCGATGACGGCGACGTCGCACCTGCGAACGATGCTCTGGTGCGGCGTGGGTTCGGAGGCTCCATGGGCATGATCTGTCATGAGCCCAGCGTAGAAACGCCTGCCGGTATCGGAAAGGCAGTTTGCGCAATTCGCAAGGGGCGATCATACTCGGAGAATGAAGGACCGCAGCGAGGTGGAGCGGCTGGCGCGCACCCGGCTGCGGAGCATCCGCACCACGCTCGGCTACTCCCTGGACGAACTCGCCGAGCGCACCAACCTCAGCCCGTCGACGATAAGTCGGGTCGAGACGGGCAAACGGACCCTCAGCCTCGATGTGCTCGTGCCCCTGGCCAACGCGCTACAGGTCAGCCTCGACGTCCTCTTCGAGGCGACCAGCGACGAGGACGTGGTGATCCGGCCCGTGCAGCACCGCTCGGGTGCGCGCACGACGTGGCCGCTGAGCCGCGTCGATGGGCGCACCATGGCGTTGAAGATCCGGTTGGAGCCCGAGGCGACGATGCCCGCCCAGCGGGTCCATCCGGGGTACGACTGGTTCCTGGTGCTCGAGGGCAGGGTGCTGCTGTGGCTCGGTGAGCGGCAGATCGAGGTGGAGAAGGGCGAAGCAGCCGAGTTCTCCACGATGACGCCGCACTCGATGACGGCGCTTGACCGGCCGGCCGAGCTGATCATGATCTTCGATCGCGAGGGGCAGCGCGCACATCTGCACCAGTGAGCGTAACCGGGGCAGGGTGCAGGCTGCCGGGAACACACCGATCACGCCACAGCTCTGACGGCAGGCACTCGTGCCGTGGACCAGTCGTACGGCGTGGTGAGGTGGGTGCAGCCGATCCGGGACGGCACGCCGGGCAGCAGGCTCAATCAACTCGCTCAACACACCCAGAAGTCAAGCTCGGGAAACAGCGGCGGCAGCAGCGCGAAATGCGCCGCGGGCACGGCGACCTCCAGGTCCCCGTGCGCCCGGGTCTGCTCGCCACGGAACAGATCCACCGCCCAGCCGGCCGCGACGTACCAAGGGATCTGCAGGTCGCGAAGGCGTTCGGCCATCTGGACCGGGTGCCAGGCCGCCCACGCATCGACACCAGGATGGTTCACGCCGCGAGCCTATGGCGCAGGAGAAATCCGAGCACACCAGAATCGCCGCCGTCCCTGGACTGACGGGCACGGCGGCGCGCGGTGGGCCGGATCGAGGCCCACGACCGTACGGCCACTCCCGCTGCGGTCGGTCATGGACTCGCGGGCACCCCGCTAGCGCCACCAAGGTGGCGGTGCAGGAAGGTCGCGGCCGCGTCGGCGGCCTGACTGACGTACGGCTCGACGTCGTAGAGGTCGATGTGCTGCCGGGCGTCGAGCCAGCGAATCTCCTTCGGTCCTGTCGCGTCGGTGTAGAGCGCCTCGGCGAGTTCTGGTGCGCAGTAGGCGTCGGTCCGGCCATGCACGACCAGCAGCGGGGTGGCGGCGAGCAACGGCGCCGCACCAAGCGCATCGAAGCTCATCAGAGCATGCAGCGAGCCGTAGGTGACCCGATTCTCCCAGTGCGCCGCCGTCGACCGCTGGGTGCCGTAGTAGGCGAACGGTTCGTCGCCGCCCATCGCCGCGAGTGCGCCGTCGGCCGCCACCGCCGGCAACTCATCGTCGTAGCGCTCCACGAACGAGCCAAGCGCCCGACGGTATGCGTCGGTGTCGCCCGCGCCGAAGCGGACGGGGCTGTTGTATCCGCCGGCGATGCCCACGACGGCCCGGATCCTCGGGTCGGTGGCGGCCGCGCGGACCGCGTAGCCGCCACCGAGGCAGATCCCGACGACGGCCACCCGAGCGGTGTCCACGGCCGGGTGCGCGGCGAGCAGGCTCACCGCTGCGCGCAGGTCGGCGAGCTTGCCCTGACTGTCCTCGTGGGCGCGGCGCCCGCCGCTCTCGCCGAAACCCCGGTGGTCGAAGGCGAGTGTGGTCAGACCGTGTTCGTGCAGCCGGGCTGCGTACGTACCGACGACTTGTTCCTTGACGCCGGTGAACGGCCCGGTCAGCACGACAGCAGGCGCGCCGTCGGCGGCCACGGCGAGGTTGCCGACCAGCGTGAGACCGTCGGCGGTGAATGTGACACGCTCGGTGTTCATGCCGCCACCGCCTCGGTCGGCGCCGTGCCGACGCCACCGGTCCCCTCGCCTGCCAGCTCCGCGGCGACCGCGTCTGCGCCGAGTCCGATCATCCAGCTCAACGGCGCGCCGGGCAGGAAGCGGGTCATCACGGCGGTCAACTGCTCGCGCTGTGCGTCGGTCAGCGTCGGTGCCCCGGCTGCGAGGCGGCGCACGGTCTCGCGGTACATCATGAGGTATCGCCGCTGGTCGGCCAGCATGCCAACGTCGCCCGGCGCGCCATGGCCTGGATACAGCGTGGCACCGTCGAGCACACCGGTGAGCGTGTCCAGCGCCGCGAGCCAGCTGCCGGTATGCCCGTCCGCGGTGTACGGATGGGTGCCGTGGAAGGCCAGATCGCCGATGAACACCCGGTCGTCGAGGGTGAGATAGGAGTCGGCGTGGCTCTCCGCAGCGCCGACGGCGTGCAGGGTGAAGCGCAGCCCACCCAGCTCCACCATCTCCCCGGTGGAGAGCCGCCGGTCCGGAACCCGGTGCTGGTCCGGCCACTCGTCGCCGTATATCGGCTGCCACTGCGCGCGTTTCGCGTCGGCGATCCGCGCGATCGTGTCGGCCACATCAGCAGCCGCGTACACCGGCACCTCGTCGCCGGCAAGCACCGGCAGGCCGTTGAAGTGGTCCGGGTGCGCGTGCGTGACGAACACGCCCAGCAGCGGCTTGTGCAGCGCCGCGATACGCGCGGCGAGGGCGCGAACGTCGGACAGCAGCAGGTTCGCGTCAACGAGCACGACCCCCTCGGTCGTCTCGATGAGGTAGCTGTTGACGAACAGACCCGCCTCAGCGGCGGTGTACGTGTGGATGCGGTACTCGGACGTGCGGTCGGGCATGGCGGCGACGTTCCCTTCGGCGTCTACTGTTGACTCGACGCTAGGTCGCGCCGTGCTCGTCGAACAGAAGGCACTTTGTGGTGCCCTTCGACCTCGGTGGCGCTGTCCGATACTCGGGGGTGCTCGTGTCGCTGGTGGTTCCGGATGTGCTCGACGAGGGCTGCACGACGCGGCAGGCGATCGAGCGGCTCGCCTCGAAATGGCGGATCCTGATCATTTACGCGCTGCTCGCCGGTCCCCAACGGCACGCCGAGCTGCGTCGGCGCGTCGCGGGGATCACGCAGAAGGTCCTGACCGAGACGCTGCGCGAGATGGAGCGCGACGGGCTGGTGCAGCGACGGGTGCTCAGGGGGACACCGCCGCAGCACGTCGAGTACGCGTTGACCGCCCTCGGAAAGACCCTGGAGGAACCACTCGCGGCCATCTGTGCCTGGGCGACGGAGAACAGCCCCGCCTGATCAGCCGCTATGCCGCCGGTCGACGCGGCGGTAGTGCATGGCCACCGCACCGTTGCGGAGCGGCTCCGCCGAGAGCAGCTCGAGCCGGCGCGTGCCGGGTAGCCCGCCCTGGTACAGCGTCGGACCGTGACCAGCGATCCTGGGATGGACGAGCAGCTTGTACTCGTCGATCAGGTCCAGCCGGTCGAGTTCGGTCGCGAGCTTGCCGCTCCCCAGCAGGACCCCGGCCGGCGTCGCGTCCTTGAGCCTCTGCACGCCCTCACGCAGATCACCGGCGATATGGTGGCTGTTGGCCCACGGGAAGTCCTGGCGCGTCGACGACGCCACGTACTTCGGTTTGGCCTCCAGCCTGACCGCCCACTCACGCATGGCCGGCGACGCCTCCACGTCGCCGCAGGCGACGGCAGGCCAGTAACTTTCCATCAGCTCGTAGGTGACCCGACCCCACAGCATCGCCCCACCCTCATCCATGAGACGGGTGAAGAAGGCGTGCGTCTCGTCATCGGCGATCCCCTCCTGATGGTCGACGCAACCATCCAGGGTGACGTTGATACTGAAGGTGAGAATTCCCATGGCTGGCGACTCTAACGCCGTCTTCGTTCCGAGCGCGTGCCGCCGCCTTCCCGGCGGGTCACCCCTCCGACGTGCGACGCGCGTCGGTGCGTAGATCCGATCGGTGCCACATCACCCTTGGCGCTCTGCCGCTGACAGGCGCGCGGCATCGGTGGTCGGCACCGGCTCCGACACGTGCCGAGCCTGATCAACGTCGGCGGCGGTGTCGGACCGGGCACGCAAACTGGCGGTCTTGAAGCGTAGCGCCGGTCGTTCGACCAGATGCCACGAGGGTACGGCGAGGAGGAACGAGCCGAGCAGGCTCAGTACGATGTATGCGGCCATTCCGAGCTGGGCGCCGCCGAGCAGGGCGATCACCTGCTGCACGGGAAAGCCGTAGATGTAGATGCCGTAGGTGTAGTCGTGTCGTCGGCTGATGCGGAACAGTTTCTTCGGCAGTGCCACCGCCGCGAACAGCAGCAGGTAGGCGAACGTCGGTAGACCGACGGCAAAGAAGCCGCCCCGCCACAGGCTGACGATCAGGACTGCGGCGGCGAGCCCGGCCAGCACACCGTTGACGGGAATCCGGTGTGCGTAGAGTCGGGCGGCGACGCCGAGCAGGAAGAGGAAGCCAAGCATCAGCGTCCAGTCGGCGGCGAAGGCTCCGATCAGCGGGAACGGGCCGACGGCACCGTGCTGCGGCGGACGCGAGGTGAGCGCGGGACCCAGGAAGAAGTCACGTAACACCAGTGCGTAGCAGATGCCGGTCAGCAGGAGCACCCAACGCGGTGACCGGCGCAGCACCGAGGTCATGAGGAGCATGCCGATGAGACCGTAGAAGGCCAGGTCGTATCGGAGCGTCCAGAGCGACCCGTCGAATGCGCTGGGCCCCCCGAACATCTGCCCATAGGGTGTGTCGGCGAGAAGACCGGAAATAGGAAACTGCTCCATCGAGGCGAACAGGTTCGTGGTGACGTAATCGAAGGGGCCTTCCGGATGCGCCCAGAAACCGCTGAGGTTGCCGTTTTCCTTGAGGGCAACCAGCGGTGCGATAACGAAGGCCGTCACGACGAGACAGACCCACAGGCCAGGGAACACCCGAAGCAGGCGGGCGCGGATGTATTGCGACAGCGATGAGCGCAGCGCGCTGTCCGTGACAAGGAATCCGGAGATCAGGAAGAAGCCGTAGACGCACATCGTGCCGATGTCGCTCTGCCCGGCAAAAAGGCTCGCGCCAAGGTTCGCCTCGCCGAATCCGATCGGCCCCGCGTGCGCGATCACCACCCCACAGGCCATTGCGAGGCGCAGCACACCGAAGGCGTTGTGTTGAGCCGAGTATCTGTCTCGCAACGTCTGGTTGCGCTGCTCGTCGACCCACGCCTGCACCTGCCGACCCCTCTTCAAGACCTTGACACCTGCGCAGGCCGAACAGTTCTGCCACCAGACCGATCGCTTCGCCACCAATGACGTGCTGCCGGTTCTGGCAGTTGCTCGACACGGCCAGTGCGTTATATGGGCACGAACCCGGTCACGTACCACGGAGAGCCTCCGGTGGCGACATGACTCCGGATTCTGTCCGGCATCTGCCGCCGTACGCCGCCAACCTCGGGTCTCGAGGAGGCAGTGCGGTAGAGCGTCATCCGATCCAGCGTTCGAGTGCACGAAGGATCGAACTTCCCCGCGACGTTCGAGTTGTCGCATGAATTAGTGTTGCAGAGATACCAGGCAATGCGGGCGGAACGCACACAGACCACCCGAAAGGTCTTTCAGGGGATGCGATCACACGCTACTTGGGGCAGTCAACGTGGTCGGGTCGACTGACACAAGGCGTCTCAGGGCAGGTGTCTACGCAACAGCTCATGGAACTCGGGTGCGAGCCTCCGAGCATAGGTGGCGGTCAAATGGTGAGCATCCCGGTACACGAGCATCCCGTCGATCACGGCAGGGCACAGCTCGAAGGGACAGATCTTGTCATTCAGGTCAGCGAGATGCACAGCCGGCAGGGCGGCGGCGGCACGCTGCTGAGGGACGCCCCAGGCGAGCGCGCTCTGCCGCGGCTGTGCGCAGGTGCTCAGCCGCTCGCGATTGGCCGAGACACACTCGGCCATATCAACTTTGAATGCTGGTGTATCTCGGATGACCATCAGCGGCAGCCCGACGTCGGTGAGATCCGACCAGGTTTCCAGCAGCGCTGCCGCCTGGGCGTCCGCCGTCGCCGGGCCCGGTGGCGGCGTGCCGCCATTCACCAGGGGAATCTGGGTAACGCTGGATACGATCAACAGTTGTGGTCGTCGTTCGCCGACCAGCGCCGTTCGAAGTCGCCGGTTCCACTCGGTGCAACTCTCATCGGTCTGCCCGCCGATGACGATCGGCGCCGTCAAGAAGGAACATGTGGTCTTGACGTAGGTGACCAGGCGCCAGCCGCGCTCGGCCGCAACGACCTGCAGCGCCGGCACCCAGTGCGCCGCGTGGGAATCACCGGCCAGGGCCACCTCGACCGCAGAGTCACGGTTGCCGTAGACGCAGCTGCGCAACTCCGCCTCCCGTGCCTGCGTGACACAGCCGTCCTGGTAGACGTCAGGCAGATCGTCGCGAGCTTCGAACGGATCAGGACGGATGGTGGCGAACCGGTCGACCAGCGGCAACGAGTCGCTGCTGCCGGGTAGCGCACCGCTCGCTGCGCCGGCCACCTGCTGCGGGGTCGTGAGCACCGATGCGACCGGTGGCCGGACAGCGAGCTGAAGCCCGACCCCGGCGAGGGCCGTCACGCTGGTCGCGACCAGGCCCAGGCGGAGGGTACGGGCCTTGGCAAACCGGCTGTGCCGACATGGGTTCTCCACGAGGTGATAGGTCAGCACTGCCGGCACCGCCGAACAGAGAACCATCGCGAGCCCAGCGCCGGTACCCAGCGGACCCCACCGGGTCTCCGCCACCACCAGCAACGGCCAGTGCCACAGATACCAGGAGTACGAGACGACCCCGGCCGCCCGAATCGGCCGTTGTTCGAGGAGCAGGGCAGGACCGAATCGGCCAGCGCTGGGGCCGGCCGCGATGATGGCAACGGCACCGAGCGTGGGTAGCAGCGCGACGTATCCCGGGTAGGCAGCCGTCTCCGGTCGGATCGACGCCGCGGCGAGGGCCACCGCAGCCATCCCGGTCCAGCCGAGGGCCAGGGCGACTCGACGCGACAGGCGATGTAGCTGTCCGCCCAGGATCGCCAGGGCACCACCCAGGGCCAGCTCCCACACACGAGTGGTGGTGACGAGGTATGCCCGGGCTGGATCGGCCTGACTCAGATGTATCGACCACATCAGTGACGGAACGCCGACCAGAGTGAAGGCGACCAGCAACGACACGGCCATCCGGTCACCAAGAAGCCGCCTGCGGTGACGGCCCGAAAGTCCGTGCCAGGCGGCCGCGTTTCGGGTTCTGACCCCGCGCGTACGGCACTGCCGGCTCAGCACGCCGACAGCGAGCAGAAGCAGCGGCCACAGTAGGTAGAACTGCTCCTCCACCGCGAGCGACCAAAAGTGCTGGAGAATGCTCGGTGCTTCCTCAGCACGTAGATGGTCGGTCGACTGCTCGACCAGCCGCCAGTTCATCACGTAGGCGGTGCTGGCCAACGCGTCCCGGGCCGTCTCGGACCAGCGAATTGGCGGCAGGAACAGGTAGGTGAGCAGGACGCTCGCCACGATGACGACGCTCGCGGCCGGCAACAGACGTTTGGCGCGTCGGACGTAGAAGCCGGCGATGGAGATCGTGCCGGATCGGCGTACCTCGTCGACGAGGAGTCCGGTGATCAGGAACCCGGAGATCACGAAGAAGACGTCGACGGCGACGAAGGCGCCGGGAAGCCCCGGCAGGCCGGCGTGCCCGACCAGCACCAGTAGCAGTGCGAGCCCTCGTAGCCCCTCGATGTCGCGGCGAAAGCGGCCTGCCAGGATGGTGCCGTCGCTGCCGGCTGCTTGACGCTCAGCACCGCCGGGCAGACGCGGTGTTCCACCCCGGGTGAGGGCCTGATCGTGGCTCATCTCGATGTCGTTCTTACTGACCGGGTGACTCGGTAAGGACAGACGCGGAGCCTGCGGTAATGACCTGCCGCGCCGCAGCGCGGTTGTTCGGTGTGGGCACGTGCTGCGTGGCCTGCCTGCCCAGCAAGGTGGCGATGGCTTGGACGCACCGCTGCGCTGCGTGACCGTCGCCGTAGACTTCACGGGCCCCGGTCGGGGCGGGCTGACCGAGGCGGCGACCGACGGCCTCGACGATGCGGTCGGGATCGGTGCCGACGAGATCCCCTAGCTGGTGCTCGATGATTTCCGGTCGCTCGGTCGCGGTCCGGGTGACCACGAGCGGAACACCGAGGCTGGCCGCCTCTTCCTGGAGTCCGCCCGAGTCGGTCACCACCACGTGTGACGCGCGAAGCAGTCCCAGCATGTCGGGATATGCCAGCGGAGCGAGCAGTCGGATGTTCGGCAGGTCGGGCAATTCGGTCCGGGCTTGCTCGGCGAGCCGGGGGTTCGGGTGAGCGATGACCGCCAGTTCAATGTCGGGACGGTCCTCGGCGACCCTGGCCAGTGCCTGCAGAACCTTGGCGATTCCCACGCCCCAACTCTCTCTGCGGTGCGTGGTGGCCACGATCAGACGGCGACGCGGGTCGATCCACGTGGGAACGCGGGTCAGCCCCTCTCGCAGCAGCGCTTGTACGGCGTCGACGACGGTGTTGCCGGTGATCACGATGCGTCCGGCGGGTATCCCCTCGGCGAGCAGATTGCGTCGGGCCGTGCTGGTCGGGGCAAGGTGCAGGGTGGCGATGCGAGCGAGCATCGCCCGGTTGGACTCCTCCGGGAACGGCTCCTGAGGTTGGTGACTACGCAACCCGGCTTCCAGATGTACGACCGGTATCCGGTTCCAGAACGCCACGAGCCCGCCGACCAGCGCGGTGGTGGTGTCTCCGTGAACCACCACCGCGTCTGGTCGGCGACCAGTCAGCAGTAGCTCCACCGCGCTGGTCAGCTCGGTGGCGAGCTCGGCAAGAGAGCCCGTCCTACGCCGGAGGGCCAGGGCGGTGTCGGCACGCAGCCCGAACGGGGCCAGTGCCTCATCGACACGGCCGGGTTGCTGACCGCTGTCGACGACGGTTGTGCTCAACTTCGGGTCGTGACAGAGGAGGCGCACCAGTGGCGCGATCTTGACGCCCTCAGGTCGAGTACCGGCCAGGATCAGCACCTCGGGTGGCCTCGCTCTGTCACGTCCCATCGATCAGCCCCGACCTGCGCGTCGACGGCGGCTCACGAGGAAGCCACCGGTGCCAGCGGCCAGGGCGCCAAGGCCTAGCGCAAGCGGTGCACCGGCAAGCGGAATGACCGGGATGGGCGGTGCGACGGCGTTTACTCCACAGCTGGACAGGCCGATGACCACCGAGGCGAGCGCGCCACCCAGAGCGGAAAGATCCAGTGCCGTTACGCTCAACTGGCCGACGCTGGAACTGGACTGCCCGTTCAGGGTGAGGTCCAGCAGTCCGGGGACGCTCAACCCCGTGTTCGGCGCGGGATTGGCGGGCAGGCTGAGCAGAGTCGTCGGCACGCCCAGCAGGGTCGAGACGATGCTGGCGTTGACGAGAGTTGCGGTGCCGGTCGCCGAAGGGCTGCTCGTCGCGGTGCATTCGGAATAGATGGCGTCCGCGACGAGGTCGATCGTGGCTAGCCCGTTCGTGCCGAGGGCCAGCGTCACCTGAGCACCGGGGGTTACCGTGCACGCGCCCCCGGGGCCGATGGTGATGGCACCGCCGCTGCCGAGCACGCCGGCGCAGGCGGCGGAGGTGCCGTCGTTGTAGGCGCGTACGTACTGCCCGAGGACTCCGGCGCTGATGACGGTCTGGCTGCCGAGCACAGCCAACGGCGGGTTCGTGTTGCCCGAGATGGATTCGGTCGTGCCGTCGTTGGTGGCGCTGGCGGTACCGGAGCTTGCCAGGCCACCTCCGACCAGGCTGATCTGAAGTGCCGATGCGCTGGACTGGGAGGTGTCGGCCATCGCGGGTGACGCGACGACCAGAACTAGTGCCAGACCGCCGGCGATGGTCGCCGCGGCCCGGGCGACACCGGACCCTACTTTGTGCATGCGAAATCTCTCTTTCTGTTTCTGACGGGACCATCGGGGCGGTGGGTGGGGGTGGGCTTTGCCGGGGGTTGCGTAACGGAGACCGTGCCGCGTGGGCGGCCACCGCGCTGCGCGACCGTGCCAGCCGAGAGCGGCGGGCTCGGGTCGCTGTCGGAGGCCCGGCTCGACGGCGTCAGATCGGCGCCACGCGCGGTCTTCTGCCACTCGGAGCGGGAGGTGAGCATTCGCGCGAACGCGATCCAGACAGCTACGGACTGCACGTAGCTGTAGAGCCAGTGACCGACGCCGAGCCCCAGGGCGGCGGCCACCGACAGGTGCGGTTCACATCTGTTGCGGTAGACCAGGCCCCAGACCGCGAACGGAAGGACCCCGAACAACGCAATCAGCGGGGGTACGCCCCAACCACCTCCTGCCCACCAGGCGGTGATACCGCCGGGCGTGTGGGCTACGTACCATCCGAGCACGACGAGACAGCCCAGATAGATCGGTGTGCCGAGGAGCTGGAACCAGGGCGCCGCGAGGAAGTGGGCGATCTCCAGCGTGGCGGAGTTGCTGATCCGTCGAGAGTGCAGGACGGCGGCCAGATAGCGACCACACTGCATCGATCCCTGCGCCCAGCGGGTTCGCTGGCGGATCAGTGGTCGGATCCGGGTCAACGCCTCCTGGGCGACCCAGGTCTCCGCGCAGTACTCGGTACGGCCGCCCTGCAGCAGGATGTGCAGGCCGAGTTCGAAGTCCTCCAGCAGCGCCCCGTGCCAGGGGGTGCCGTGCTCCGTCGCGAGCTGCCGCAACAGCGAGACCCGGGTGAACTGGCCGTTACCGCCCATCGCGACGCTCGCGGTGTAGCGGCGCAGTGACTGCATGGCCGCGATCGGCGCGCGGAACTCCATGTCCTGGAGCCGGACCAGCAGCCGGGCCCACCTGCCGGATTCTCCGGCCGGCCGAGCGCACTGGATCATTCGGACCTCGACCTGTACCGCGGCCACCTCGGCGGCGCCGAAGTACCGCGGGCCAACGAGCGCGGAGCGACACCGAGGATCCAGGTAGCTGTCGGCGTCGAGAACACCGACGATGGTCCGTTCGAGGACGGCGTCCGCGGGTAGGTGGCGCGCGATCGCCTCCCACGCGGCGTTCAGCGCCGCCCCTTTGCCCTGTGCGGCATCGGGCAGCCGGCGGGATACGACACGGACACGGGGGTCGGCGGTGAACGAGTGCAGCACCGCGTCCGTGCCGTCGTCCGACCCGTCATCGACGCACCACACGGTGACGTCGGGGAGGTCACGCAGCAGTCGGTGCAGGCTGCCCGCGATCACGCTGGCCTCATTGCGGCAGGGGATGACGATGTGCCAGTCGTAGCTGGTGTAGTCGCTGCCGCTTGCTCGACGTGTGCGTAGGTGGATGATGAGAATGCTCAGCACGTAGGCACAGAAATAGACGCAGAGCAGGAAGGCCGCCGTGTTCAGAATGGCAAGGGACTGGATCTCAACGGGCACCTGGTGACCTCCGTGTCCGGCTTCCCCGCCCTACCAGGAGAAAGAACACGATGGCCACGGCGATGAGCCCGACCGTGCTGATGGCCGATCCGATGAGCACATGGCTGCGCTGGTAACCGACCTCGAATCCCCACAGCTGCATCGACGCGACAACGGCCGCGAGGCGTATCTGGTTGACCACCACGAGCAGCCCGATCGCCAGGGCCACCGCGACCAGCGCACGGGTCAGCGTCACCCGCCGGAAGCCGACCAGCAGGGCGGCGAGGACGAATGGTGGAACCAGCAGCAGGGCGACCGAGCAACCGGTGGAGACCAGAAAGCCGACCCAGCGTTGTTCCAGCGGGAAGATGACGGCGGCCCCGATGGAGGTGGTTTCCGCGAGACCGATCGCGGAGACCAGTCGGGCGTTGAGCCATGCCTCGACCACTGCCACGTCGTGCCATCGCCGCAGCAACACAGTCCCTAACGCGATGCCGCAGACAGCACCGATCGAAGCCTGGAGCCAACTCTTCGCGGTGGATCGGTCGGTCGGCGGCCGTGTGCTCATCTAGGTCGACTCACGAACGTGGCGAGCCAGAGGGTGGTCCCCAGCAGGATCAGTCCGATCCCGACGAGCAGCCAGGAATGTATCGCCACGCCGGTCGTGGCCAGCCCTCCGCCGACCGCCGGCCCCTTCGTCGGAACCCCGTACATCAGCCTTCACTCCCTCCGGTATGAGGCGCAGCCCTTGCGCGACAAAAGGAACATATAGGACATGGCTGGCGATAGGTGACCTATCCCCAATCTGACTGATCTTCGCGATGGACCCGCCGCGGATTGCCCGGAAGCGGATCCGGCGGAGCGCGGACAACACCGAGCAGCCCCGAGCCA
This sequence comes from Micromonospora sp. ATLC16, assembly GCF_057196645.1. Lineage (NCBI taxonomy): Bacteria > Bacillati > Actinomycetota > Actinomycetes > Micromonosporales > Micromonosporaceae > Micromonospora > Micromonospora sp. ATLC16. Next base: position 29,968 of record NZ_JBXUOW010000009.1, on the reverse strand, counting down.
CATGGGCAGAGGCTGGGCAGCATGGAATGCCCCGGTGATGGGCTCCGGGGGTGCAGCTGGTCAAGCGTCCAGGAACAGCGCGACCGGGGTCGCGTACACGGCCTTCATCGCACGTGTGGCGGTCGCACCCCGACCGGATCGTCGATGCTCGCTCGGTGGCTAGACCGATGAGGTGAAGGGGCAGGTCACTGCGAGGCTCCCACCGGCTGCCCCTGTCGTGGCCGGTAGGTGTGCTGTGCGCCCCCCGCGCGCCGCCGCCATGCTTCGCGGACGGTGAGCTGGACTCCCTCGGCGAGCCCGATCGTGGGCCGCCACCCGAGTTGAGTGAGCGCCTTACTGCTGTCCAGCGCCATCCGGCGCACCTCATCCGGGTTGGGATGCGGCGCGTAGTGCGCATCCGCCTCCACCGCCAGCACCGAGCGGACAAGCCCATAGAGGTCGTTGACGCTGGTCTCTATGCCGGTGCCGATGTTGACCAGTCCGGCGCCCGGGTAATGACAGGCTCGGGCCACCGCGTCGGCCACGTCCACGATGTGCACGAAGTCTCGGGTCTGCTCGCCGTCGCCGTGGATGGTGGGTGAGTGGCCGTTCAGCAGCGCCTCGGTGATCACGGCCACCACGCTGCTACTGCCCCCCGCGGGCCGCGGGCCGTAGACGTTGCCGAGCGCCAGAGCCGTGTACATCATGCCGCGCTCTCGCCGGTACCAATCCAGATAGCAGAGCGCCACAGCCTTGCTGATGCCGTACGGACTTGTGGCCGCCAGTGGTCGGTCCTCCCGGATCGGCAGCGCCCCCGACGGGAGATTACCGTAGATCGCACTGCTGGCGGCATGCACGAACAGCCGTACTCCAGCCTGCGCGCAGGCGTCCAGCACGTTGATCGTCCCGAAGATGTTCACATCGGCGTCGAACAGCGGGGACTCTCGGGCTGCCTGCAGGCTGCCCTGACCCGCGAGGTGTACCACCACTTCGGGTTGCCACTCATGAATGATGTCGACCGCCTCCGCGGTGCGGATGTCGCCTCTGAGGACGTCTGACTGCGAGAGTCCGCCGTACGCTGCGTCGGCGAGGTTCTCGACCCGGCCCGTCGAGAAGTCGTCGAGCACTTTGACGTGAATGCCCATCAGCATCAAGCGCGCGACGACGTGACTGCCGATGAATCCGGCCCCGCCCGTCACCAGAACGCGACTCGGAACCGAGTTGCCTTGCCCGACTGACTCGACCCCGTTCGGCGGAACTTCCATCGTGAACTCCTTGACGGCGGGTGAGGACTTTTCTCGGCATCGCCGTGCGACTGCCGTTACCTTTCGTTGAGCAGGATCATCCTGGCATAAAGGCACCAATCGGGCAGGAGTTTTCGTATACGAAGAAGCTTTTTTTTGTGGCAAATAGCCGGTTTATCCCGGTGAATCGTTCATAGTGCTGTCGGGAGCATCAACAAGCTCTTGGTCCGCTGGGAGGAGGTCAGCCGCGTGGACAAACCGTCAATCGCCACGCCAATTGAAGATTCTCCGCGAACGAAGCCTGGACACCCGCCTTGCCGGCACGGGGATACGTCTCTGCTCAGCGGCCGCCGGAGCGTCTCGGCGCGGCAGGCGGGCGGCGGACGCCTACGCGCACTGGTGATCGAGCCGGCCGACTCGCCCGTACGGTCCGACCGGCTCAACGAGGACTTCGACGTCGCGCTTCGCGTGCCGGCGCCCGGTCGCACCGAGCAACTCACGGCGGTCCTTCGACGGCTACGGCCAAGGGTGCTACTGCTCAAGAATTCGCTCGACAGCATCGACGAGCCCACGGTGGCCGCATGCCAGCAACTGGGCGTGGAGATCCTGGTGTTGGCACGGCCCGTCTACGGACTACTGCCCACCCGAGGCCTCCGGCGCTTCGGCGGGCTGCCCTGGATCCGACTGCGGTCGAGCCAGCGTCGTCGCGCCAGCGAACATGTCAAGCGGTACCTCGACCTTGGCATCATCGCGCTCAGCGCGACGCTGGTGCTTCCGCTGATCCTCGCCATCACCATCGTGCTCTCCTTCACCGGTCCGCCGTTCTACCGCCAGCAACGCGTCGGCACGGGGGGACGGCCGTTCTACATGATCAAGTTCCGGACCATGCGAACCGGGGCGGAGCGCGAGACCGGACCGGTGCTTGCCCAGCCGGAGGACACCCGGATCACCCGGGTCGGCCGCCATCTGCGCCGCACCCGGCTGGACGAACTCCCGCAACTGTGGAACGTCATCCGCGGCGAGATGAGTCTGGTCGGTCCCCGCCCCGAGCGGCCCGAGTTCATCGCGGAGTTCCGGCAACTGCCGCACTACGACCTGCGTCATCTGGTCCGACCGGGACTCACCGGGCTCGCGCAACTCACCGGTGGCTACGCCGCCACGGTGGAGGAGAAGCTCCGCTGCGACCTGTTCTACCTCAACTGTCGTTCGCTGCGGCTGGACCTGAGCCTACTGGCCCTGACCGTCCTGGACCTGTTCCGGGGATTCCCCCGTGGCTAGCCCGACCGGCACCGCTGGCGGGCGACTTGCCCGCAACACGTTGAGCATGCTGGGCGCCCGGGTGGTGATGGCACTGGCCGGGCTGGTCACACTGCCCATCGTCTACCAGCATCTCGGACCCAAGGCGTTCGGCATCTGGGTGCTGCTGACCGGTCTGCTCGCCATCGCCGCGCTGTTCGACCTCGGCCTCGGCTCCGCCCTGGTGCGGGAGGTGGCGAGCGTCAACGCCCAGAGCGAGCCGAGCGAGGTGATCAGGCGGCTGCTCGGGCTCGGCCTGGCCTGGGGACTCATCCTCGGCGGGCTCACCTTCTCCGCGCTCGCCGCCTGTTGGCCGTGGATCGCCCACCTGCTACGACTCGGTGAGCTGACCCGAGACGCGTGGCACGCGGCGCTATGGCTGCTGCTCGGTCTGGTGGCCAACGGGGTGGAACTCCCCTGGCGCGCGGTGCTGGAGGGTGTTCAGCGCTACGGAACGTTGGCACTGGTGAGCACCGCGATGGCCATCCTCGGGGCGGCACTGACGATCGCGGTGGTGCGGCTCGGCGGCGGTCTGGTCGCGCTCGCCGCCGCCACCGGGGGGACAAGTGCGATCCGGACCATTCTGCTCGCCGCCGCCGCAGAACACCGGCACCGAAACCTGACTCCCCGCTGGGGCCGCCTGAGCGGTCACGATGTCCGTCGTATCGGCGAGTACGGTCTGCGGGTTCAGGTGTCCAGCGGCGCCGCCGCCGTGAACGTGGAACTCGATCGGCTCGTCCTCGGCGGCTTCTTCGGCCCAGCGGTGGCCGGCAACGCCGACCTCGGCGTCCGTCTGCTCAATCTGTTGCGTCTACCGCCCGGCTTCGCGTTGCTCGTGTTGTTTCCCGCTGCGGTCCGGCGCACGGTCACCGGCGGACGGGCCTGGCTCGACACCTTCTACCTTGACGCGACACGTCACCTGGCCACGTTTCTCGCGCCGGCGGCGGCAGCCCTGATGGTCAGCGCCGATCCCCTGGTGCGGCTGTGGCTCGGGGAACCGGTGTCGTGGGCCGCGCCGACCATCGCGGTCCTCGCCCCCGCGTACGCGCTCAACCTGATCATGGGCGCGGCCACCATCGTCGCCCGGGTCGAGGGCCGTCCCGGCCTTGAGACGCGCTACGTGCTGCTGTCGGTCGTGTTGAACGTGGCGCTGACCGTACCGCTGCTGATCTTCGCTGGTCCGCTCGGAGTGCCAACCGGTACCGCGCTCGCGGTGGTGCTCGCCACGGCGTACTTCATGGCCCACTTCCACCAGGCGACGGCGCGCCCGATGCGGCCGATGCTGCGGACCCTGTGGACACCGACCGCCGCCGCGACGGTGGCGGGGGTCATCACGGCGGCCCTCGTCGGGTACCTGCCGGACGGTCCGGGACGATCCTGCGCAGCGCTTTCCGTGATCACCCGTGCGGGCCTGACGCTGACGCTCGCCGCCGGGCTGCTCATGCTCTGCGGATATCCGCGAGCCGACGAACGAGCCTGGCTGCGGTCGCTCGCCGGTCGGGTCCGAACCACGCTGGCCATTGGAGTTCACCGATGAGCCTTGACCTGCCCCCCGTTCAATGTCTGAACTGTGGAAACGGCCAGCCACACCGCGAAGCCCTCGGTGGCGCCGTACGCCGTTGCACCTGCTGCGGGCTTGGCTGGACGGTGCCCGATCCGACCGCCGGCCCGGCCCGGTACGACCTGGACTACTTCACCGGCGGCGGCTACGAGGACTACTTCCGCAGCACACCTCGACGGTTCGAGGCGGGGCGGCGGTTGCGGTGGCTGTCGACGGTGGTGCCTCCCTCGGTGTTGGTGGAGGCGGGCTGCGCGGGCGGCTACTTCCTGGAAGCAGCCCAACGTGCCGGTTTCACGGTGACCGGAGTGGAGGTGTCGCAGGTGGCGGCGAAGTTCGCCGTCGAACAGCTGCGGGTGCCGGTACGACAGGGCTACTTCGAGCAGGTCGCAGCAACGCTACAGGCCGACGTCGTCTGCGCGTTCCACGTGTTGGAGCACGTCGACGATCCACGAACGTTCCTGCACGCCGCACGGAACGTGCTGACGCCCGGCGGATGGCTGGCCCTCGAAGTACCGAACATCGCCTCCGCCGCCGCCACCCGTCTCGGACAGCAATGGCCCGCCCTGCAACCGGCGTACCACCGCTGGCACTTCACCCCGACCTCGCTGACCCGGCTGCTGGCCAACGAGGGATTCGAGGTCGTGCGGCAGGACACCACGGTCTTCCGGTTCTACATGCCGATCGGATACCGCATGCGACACGCCCGACGGTTGCTTCCGTCCGACTGGATCGATCTGCGCTCGCCATGCCTGACCCATCGGCGGCGGGGAGACCTCCTGCGGGTGATCGCCCGCAAACCGCGAGATGTATGGAGCGGCTGATGAAGCTCAGCAACGATGATCTGACCACCTGCCGCCTGTGCGGACGCGACGGCCGGCCCGACCCGGCGCTGGATGGAATGCTGCGCCGCTGCACCGAGTGCGGATTCCTCTGGACCGCGGACATCGCGGTACCACCGCACGAACTGTATGACGAAGCCTATTACCTGACCGACGGTTACCAGGATTACTTCGCTGCCAGCGGCCAGCGACGGTTCGAGGCGGGGCGGCGGTTGCGGTGGCTGTCGACGGTGGTGCCTCCCTCGGTGTTGGTGGAGGCGGGCTGCGCGGGCGGCTACTTCCTGGAAGCAGCCCAACGTGCCGGTTTCACGGTGACCGGAGTGGAGGTGTCGCAGGTGGCGGCGAAGTTCGCCGTCGAACAGCTGCGGGTGCCGGTACGACAGGGCTACTTCGAGCAGGTCGCAGCAACGCTACAGGCCGACGTCGTCTGCGCGTTCCACGTGTTGGAGCACGTCGACGATCCACGAACGTTCCTGCACGCCGCACGGAACGTGCTGACGCCCGGCGGATGGCTGGCCCTCGAAGTACCGAACATCGCCTCCGCCGCCGCCACCCGTCTCGGACAGCAGTGGCCGGCGGTGGCACCCCAATATCACCGATGGCACTTCACCCCCGACACGCTCAGCCGGCTGCTGTGCCAGACCGGCTTCAAGGTCGTCTCGCACGACACGGTCTTCTCCCGCTTCTACTGGCAGCCGATGTCACGTCTGCGCCGGGCCCGCGACCTTCTCGTCGCCGACGTCGCCGCCAGTCGGTCGCCCCGGATGCGCCATCCACTCCTCGGCGACCTGCTCCGCGTCTTCGCCCGCCGCGAGCTAACGGCGGTGAACCGATGAGCGCCAAGCCGCGGGGAGGCGCGCTCGGGCCGCCGTCCCTGTCCATCCTGCTGACGAGTTGGAACACCCGGGAGCAGACCCGGCAATGCCTGGAGACACTGGCGGCCACCGTGCCACCCGATCTCGACTACGAGGTGGTGGCCGTGGACAACGCCTCCCGCGACGGCTCGGCGGAACTGCTCGCCCGGTGGCCCCGGGTCCACCTCATCCGCAACACCCGCAACGTCGGCTTCGCGCCCGCCGTCAACCAGGCGTACCGGCAGGCTCGCGGCGAACTGATTCTGCTGCTCAACAGTGACGTGGCGTTTCATCCTGGCGCGCTCTCCACAATGCTGTCGTTCCTGAACGAGCACCCCGAAGCGGCCGGGGTGAGCCCGCTCTACCGCAACCCCGACGGCACCTTCCAACAGCACTACGTGCAGCAGCCGAGGTTCCTGGCGTCCCTGGCGCTGGTCACCGCGCTACGCCGAGTCCCAGGTTTCCGTCGGGCGCTGCACACCTTCGAGATGCGTGGCCAGGACTTCAGCCGCCCACGCCTGCTGGCCTCGGGTAGCTGCATGCTGCTGCGCCGCGCCGTGCTGGCGCCGGACCACATCTTCGACGAGCGGTTTCCGGTCTACTGGAACGACGCCATCCTGGCCCGGCAACTGGAGCGGGCCGGCCAGCAGTTGTGGATGATCCCGGATGCCGTGGTGACCCACGTTCGGGGCGCCTCCTGCCGGCTGCTTGGACCCTCCATCCGCTTTCGTCACCTCCTCGGCAGCCTGGTGACCTACCTGAGGATGACCCAGCCTCGGCACCGGGTCGCGCTGTTCCGGCTGGTCGTCCTGGCCGACCATGCGGCGAAGCGCAGCTGCGGGCGTACCGCCCAGCTCACCCTCGCCGACCTGCGAGCCGCTCTTAGAGGTGATGTCGGCCCACTGCCGGACGGTGACATCCGGGACTGGCTGATCGTGTTCACCCGGACACCGTCCTCCCCCGAGGCCGATCGAGCGGTGATCGCCGAAACGCTGCTCGGCGACCCGGAACAACGCCTGCTGCTCGTGGACCCGCCAACGCCACGTCCACGTTGGCGCAGCCGGGTAACCCGCATCGACGACAGAGCATGGCACCTCGCCCCGCCAGCCCCGCTGCCCTTCGGCGCTCACCTACGGACCATCGACACGGCAAACCGTCGGTTCGCCGCCGCCGCCGTACGCCGCTGGCTCGACCGTCAGGCCGGAGCCCGGCTGCTCCGGCTCGACGACGCCGGCGCCCGGACCGTGCTCGGCCGGATCGGTGAGGACGAGGTGCTCGCGACGACGCGCCCGGTGCCGGTCAGACAGCGGGTCGGCCATGACTGACCTGAGCGACCGGGAATCCCCGACGCGGGCTTCCCGCACCGTAAGCGGCAGCGCCACCTGGGTGATCTTCTTCAGCGCCACCCCCTGGCACGGCGGCGCGCACCGCCAGCACGCAATGGCACGGCAGCTCGCCACCACCTACCGGGTGGTCTTCGTCGATCCGCCTGGGCTCCGAATCCGGACGGGCAGCTCCGTCCGCCGAGTCGAACACAACATCTGGCACGCCGAGCTACCCACCGCGGTTCCCCTCGGCCGGCACCTGCCGGCGGCCAACGCGATCAACCGACGAGTGACCGTGGCCGTGTTACGGCGCTGGCTACGCCGTGACCCGGCGAGCGTGAGCCTGGTCTGGCTGGACGAGGACCTGGCCGCCGCCTGCGCCAGCCGGATCGACACCGCCGCGGTCGTCTACGACGCGACCGACCTCGACTGGACCTTCACCCGCCGCTGGAACCGGCGCCACCTGCGTCGGAACCTCGGTCGGGCGGTGGCCGCCGCCGACCTGGTGCTGGCGTCGTCGGCCGCACTGCCGGCGCGGATGCCGGCCAGCCGACAGACACCTGTGGTGCTGCCCAACGCCTGCGACCCGGCACACTTCACCCCGCAAGGCCCGACCGTTCCCCGACCGGTCGAGCCGGGTCGGCCGCTGATCGGCTACTCCGGCACCATCGACACCCGGGCCTTCGACGGCGAGTTGGTCGCCGCGGTGGCACGCAACCGGCCCGACTGGACGTTCCTGCTGATCGGACCGAGCACGCGCGCCGGCCGGAAGCCCCTCGCGGGCCTCACCAACGTGCTGGTCACGGGTCCCGTCCCCTACGCCGAACTACCCGCGACACTGCGCGTCTGCGATGTGACCATGATCCCGTACCGCCTCGGCGGTCTGGTGGACTACGTGCACCCGAAGAAGTGCTACGAGTACCTGGCGCTCGGCAAACCGGTGGTCGCGACGCCGTTGCCGGCGCTGACCGGGTTGACCGGCGTGCTCCGTCTCGCGGCTCGTGCCGAGGACTTCGCCGCCGCGATCGCCGCGACGCTGACCGAGACGACCGACCCGGAGCAGGTCGCCCTCCGCAGGGCTGTGGCGACGGCGAACAGTTGGACCGTCCGGGGCGAGCAACTGCATCAACTGCTCGCGGGACTGCTCCGATGACCCGGCTCGCGGTCGGCATCGGCGTGGCGGCGGTGAGTGCCACGCTCGGAGCCGCCGTGTCGCTGGCCACCATGCTGCCGGGGGTGCTGGCGCTGGCGGGCACGGGTGCGCTGGTGGGCCTCGCCGTCTTCCTGCTCTGGCCGTGGGCCGTGCTCCCGGTCGGCATCGTCGGTGGTGCGGTGGCCGGCGGTCTGGTCGGCGGAGGCGACGTCCGCACCTATGTGGCCGCGCACCTGCTGTTGCTGGCCGTCGGCGGGGTCGCGCTGCTGATCCGGTACGCCCTCGGCATCTCGGCCGGACGGCGGCGGACCTCGGCCGACACCGGAATGACGCTGCTGGTCGGGCTGACCCTCGCCGCCGCCTGTTACGGCCTCGCGGTCGGGAACCTACCCACCGAGGTCGTCGTCGCCGCATACCAGATCGCCATCCTCCCGCTGTACTTCTTCCTCGCCACGCACACACTCACCACCGACCGCCGGCTGGCCGCCGCCGGGCTGCTCTACGTCGGCGTGGTGGCCGCGCTGGCCGCCATCTCAATGACCGTCCCTGGCCGTCACGGCGGCCTACTCACACTGCTCGCGGTCCCGATGCTGATCTGGTTCGCCGGTCACCACCAGGGCTGGCGCCGGCTCGCCGCGGTGCTGCTCGCCGGGCTCTTCGCCATCGACGTGGTGCTCGCCTCGTACCGGGGCATCTGGCTCGCAGCCGGGGTCACTCTGCTGACCATGCTGATCTTCGGCAGGCGGGCGGTGCGGACCGGACTGGCTGCCACCGCCACCGTCGGACTGGTCGTCGCCGCCCTGCTCGCGCTCCAGCCCGGCGTACGGGAACGCGCGCAGGAAATCGCGATCGGGCTTCGACAGTCCGCCGGCTATCGCGCGTCGGAGTCGTCGGTCGGTCTGGACGTCTTCGCCGACCGACCGGTCCTGGGAGCGGGACTCGGGCAGTCGACCACCGATGTCTACCTGGCCGACTTCGCCCTCACCGACGTCGGGCCGGTCTACCACGCCTTCTACGTGACGCTGCTGGCGAACGTCGGACTGGTGGGCCTCGCCCTGGTGCTCTGGCCGGTACTGCGTGGGATCCGGGCCGGGCTTGCCGACCCGGCCGGGCCGGCCCTCCCGTTCGCGGCTCTGTGCTGCGGGTTCCTCGGTGCCGCGGTGTTCGCGGCCCCGAGCGACGGACACTGGGAACTCGGATTGCTGCCCGCGCTGGCGTTGTTGACCGCCCGTCCTCCCGGACAGGTGCGACAGCCTCCACCCGTCCGACCACGGCTGCCCGTGCGCGTTCCGGAGGCGGTGCGCTGATGGTCGAACCCGACGCGACCGCGATCGTCGTCACCTACAACTCTCGGGGACACATCCTCGCCGCGCTCACCGCGCTACGGCAGGCCCGCCTGCCGGTACGACTGGTCGACAACGGCTCGACCGACGGCACCGTGGAGATGGTGCGGGCTCACTTTCCTGAGGTGACCGTGCTGGTCGGGCAGGGCAACGTCGGTTTCGCCGCCGCCGTCAACCGGGGCGCGCGTGGGGTAGGTAGCAACGTCCTGCTGATGGTCAATCCCGACTGCGTGGTTCCGCCCGAGACCACCCGGGCACTCGTCGAGACTGTGCTCGACCGACCGGAGATCGGCATCGCCGGGCCACGACTGCTTGACGCCGACGGCCGGGTGGCGGTCAGCGCCCACCCCTTCGAAACACTGACCACGGTGGTGGCCAGCCGGTTCGGGGGGGTACTGGTGCCGGTGCCGGTACGTCGCTGGCTGGCTGGACGGCACCGCCGACAGGCGTACGACGTGTGCCTGCGCGGTGCTCTCCCGGCCCCGGTCGACTGGGTCTCCGGCGCGTGCCTCGCCGTCCGCACCAGTCTGTTCACCGCCGTCGGCGGGCTGGACGAGGCGTACTTCATGTACTACGAGGACGAGGAGTTGTGTCTTCAGGCCCGCTGTCACGGCGCCGACGTGGTGTATCTCCCGCAGGTGACGGCGGTCCACAGCGGCGGAGCGAGCAGTAGTGACCCGGCCTGGGTCTGGCCCCACCTCTACCGCAGCATGTTCGTCTTCTTCGGCCGCCACCGGCCCCGGTCCCGACGGGCGGTCCGGGTCGTCGTCCTGCTCCGGGCGGTGCTGGGGGTCGCTCTGGCCACCGTACGACTGTCGCTGCAACCGCGTGCCGGCATCGCGCGGATGCGTGCCTGGACCCGAGTGGGTCGCATCGCGATCACCCGAATCCACGTTTGAGGAATCACTCATGCATGTCTTGATCACGGCGGTGGGGGCTCGTACCGAGCACTGGACCGACCTGCTCAACTCGCTCTGCGAACGACCCGACGTCCGACTCACCGTGCTCGCCTCCGACGTGTCGCCAGCCACGCGTCGCGAGTTCGACCGGCTCGGGCAGCGGCATACCAACTTCCACTCGCGGGTGCTACCGCACCGCCTGGGTGAGGCCAGAACAGGCCACATGGCCTCCGTGATGGTGCGGTTCGCCGAACGAGGTGGCCCGCCGCTGTCGCCTCCACCGGACGTGGTGCACATCATCGGTGAGGCCGCGTACCTGTCGACCTGGCAGGTGCTGCGGACGCGTCGTCGGCACTGGCCGGCAGTGCCGACGACGCTGTACGCGGCGCAGAACGTGGTGACCCGCTTCCCCATGCCGTTTCCCCTGCTTGAGAGATACGCGTACCGCGAGGTCGACATGATCCTGCCGATCACGCCAGCGGCACGGCAGGTGCTGCGGGTCAAGGGCTACCGGGGCGCGACGACAAACATTCCCCTCGGCGTCGACACCACGACCTTCCGACCGCGAGCCGAGGCCGCCGATGTTCGGCCCTTCACCGTCGGTTTCGTGGGCCGCTTCGAGCCGCACAAGGGCGTGCTCGACCTGCTGCGCGCGGCTGAACTCGCCGACTGCGACGTGCTGCTGGTGGGCGACGGCAGCCTGACCGCCGACATCGAACGGGCCGCCCGGCGTCGCCCCGGACGCATCCGGCGGCACCACTGGACGGGCCACGCCGAGCTACCCGAACTGCTCACGCAGATGAGTGTGCTGGCGCTGCCCGCACTGGAAATCGTGCAGCGAAACGTGTTGCCGTGGGTCGGCATCCCGCTGCGCGAGCAGTTCGGCCGGGTGCTGATCGAGGCCATGGCCTGCGGCGTTCCGGTGGTCGGCAGTGATGTCGGTGAGATCCCGTACGTCATCGGGAACGCCGGGCTGGTCTTTCCCGCCGGCGACCCGGCCGCGCTCGCCGAACGGCTCAGCATGCTGCGCGCCTACCCGGAAACCACCCGCGACCTTGCCGCCGCCGGGCTGCACCGGGCGACGAACGAGTTCGCCTGGGATCGGATCGCCGGCCGGCTCGTTCAGATCTGGCGACAGCTGCACGAGACGAGCATGTCAGTACCCATCCCGGCACGAGCCGGTCAGCAGGTCCGCGACAACGCGGGTCGGAAGGTGGTCGCATGATGCGTACCGTCGACTTCTTCGAGCTGGTAGACACAGCCTGGCGCAGGATCGGACTTCCGCTGTTCGGTCTACTCGCCGGGCTGGCCGCCGCCCAAGCGGTGACACCGATGCTGCCGCAACGGTACGAAGCACACGCCTCGGTCCTGGTCGTGGCCAGCCCGCCCGAGGGTGACCGGCCCGCAGAGATGAGCCTCGCTCTCGCGCAGAACCTCGCGCCCACCGTCGCCAAGTTGATCGGCTCGCGGGAGGTGTCCGTCGCGGCGGCACGGGACCTGGGACTGCCCGAGCAGGCGGTCATCGGCAGCGTCAGCGGGACCTTCGAGCCCGGTTTGCAGATCGTCACGGTCAGGGCCGAGGCGACCGCCGCCGGCCGGGCCGCCGCGATGGCGAACGCCGTGAGCCAGAACCTCGGCGGCCAGTTGGAGCGCTTGGAACTGGGCGGCGACGCGGTAGTCACCACCCGAGTGGTCGACAGAGCCAGTCCACCGTCTCGACCCGCCTCTCCCAAACCGCTGATGAACAGCGCACTCGGAGCGCTCGTCGGACTGCTCGCCGGCTGGGGCGCGTCGGTACTCCGTGACCGGTTCGACCGTCGGCTGCGGGACGTCGGCCAGATGGAACTGCGTCTGGGTCTGCCGGTCCTCGGTGTCCTTCCGCAACTGCCGAGGCGTTTCGCCCGCCACCACGCCGCCGCGCTGCTGGCCCGCCGCGACGTCACAGTGTCCACCAGGGCCACCGTCTCCTCGCTGAGTGTGCTCACCAATTCGGCGAAGCGACGCCTGCTGGTCACAAGTGCCAACGACGACGACGGCTCGGCTCTGGTAACCGCTCTTCTGGGCCTTTCGATGGCAGCCGATCAACGTCGGGTCACGATAGTCGAGGGCGCGGTGCGGGACCCCGTGCTCGCCGGACACTTCCCGGACGCCTCGTTCACCTGGCAGCAGGTCCAGGCAGGCCAGCAGTCCCCCGCTCGCCTGCCCGACCTTCCCACGCTGTCGGTACTACCGAGCGAGCCACGCGACGGCCTGACCACCGAGCACGTGCGGGATCTCAGCGAGGTGCTCGACATGCTGGCCGACACCGAGGACTGTGTCATCGTGCACGCGCCGCCGGTGCTGGCCGGCTGGGACACCGCCGCACTGGCCGGGCATGTGGATGGGGTACTGCTCGTGGTGGCGGCGGGAGACACGCGGTTGACCGAGGCCACGCGGGCGGCACGTTTGTTGCGACGGTTGGACCTCCCACTGGTCGGCATCGTCGCCCTTGGGGCGATCGATCGGGCCACTGAACCCGCTGCCGACAACATGAGCGCACTGCACACCACTCCGGGCGCGACGACCCCGTACAGACAGCGGCGGTCTGCGGATCGCGAGCCACGCTCCCACCAGCGCCGAGAGGCCGCGCCAGGCGGACAGCACCGGACGATCGACTCGACGGCGGCGGCGGCGGCGGACAACCGCACCGCGACAGCAGCCGCAGGCCCTGCCCCGACTCCCGCGCCGAGCGGCGACACGACAGTCCCGGTCGACCACCTTCCGCCGCTGCCGCCACGGCAGCCGCACCACCGGGAGAACGCCTCGGCGCGATGGCGTGTCGCGGGAACGGTTTCCCCGATCGACGACGGGGTCGCTTGGTCCACCCCGCTGATCGCCGGTGGCCGAGAGGCGGCCGGATCGGCGCTGGGCCGCCCCCTGGCGGCCCGAACCGAGAGGTCCGGTCGCACCTACCGGACAGGTGCCGGACCGCAGCCAGTTGAGCCCGTGCCGGACCAGCACACCCGAAACGGCAGCGTCACCCCACACATCTCCAACGAGGCCCTCACCGACCTCGACGACCACCACGCGTCGACCGGCCGCTACCGCTGGCCAATCAACTGAACCGACATACCACGTCAAAGGAGTAGCCGATGAGCGAGACACTCACTCCCCTGCCGCCCACCCTCAGTGATCCCCGTGCCATGTACTGCGACCTGCTGAAGAAGGCACTCACCCGATACGTCTTCCAGGAGACGTGGATGCCCTACCAGCCGCGACCAGCCTCCCTGCACGGCCGGTTGTACAACCGGTACAAGCATGTGCTGCAACACCGTGGGCTGGAACTCGTCCTGAAGTTCCCGTTCGACCCGGACGCGCGCGCGAACGGCCGGGACTGGCCCCCGGAGGCGGACACGATGATTGGTCTGCGTCGTCTCGACAACCTGGAGCTATGCCTTCGCGACGTGCTCAGACGAGACGTACCGGGCGACCTGATCGAGACCGGGGTCTGGCGGGGCGGCGCGGTGATCTTCATGCGGGGCATGCTGCAGGCCTACGGCGAGCCGAACCGGTCGGTCTGGGTGGCGGACTCGTTCCGCGGCCTGCCCAAGCCCGAACCGCATCGGACCGAGGACGTCGAGGATGCGCTCTGGGCCCAACCCTTTCTCGCCGTCTCGCTCGACCAGGTCAAGAACAACTTCCGCCGGTACGGGCTTCTGGACGACCGGGTCCACTTCCTGCCCGGGTGGTTCGACGACACACTGCCCACCGCACCGGTCGATCGGCTGTCCCTCATCCGACTCGACGGCGACCTCTACGACTCGACCATGGTGGCGCTGCGCAGCCTCTATCCGAAGTTGTCCGTGGGCGGTTATGTGATCGTGGATGACTACCATGCGGTGCGCGGCTGCAAACAGGCGGTCGACGATTTCCGCGCCGAGTTCGGGATCACCGACGAGCTTCACCAGGTCGACTGGACCTGCCGGTACTGGCAGCGGACAACCTGAATCCTCACTCCGGTATCGACGCGGCCGGGCGCTGGGGCGAACTCACGGCAGCAGGATGATGTGCAGGGTGCGAGGGCCGTGGACGCCTTCGACGCGGTTGAGTTCGATGTCGCTGGTGGCGGACGGGCCGCTGATCCAGGTCAGGGGTCGGTGCGGGGTGAGCCGGGTGAGGGCCTGGGGCACGCCGGCGACCACCTGTGCGGTGCGGATCACGCAGATGTGCAGGTCCGGCAGCAGGCTCAGCACACGGCGTCCCTGGTCGGGCGAGCCGTCGAGGATGACGGTGCCGGTGTCGGCGATGGCGACGGCGGCGGCGGTGATCACGCCGTCGGCGGCGGCGATCGCGGCGTTGTCGAGGTTGTCGTCGGCCTCGGCGGTCACGGTCGCCGGTAGCCAGGCCGGCGGCAGCCCCGGAGGCACGACGACGCTCGCGGCGGTCGGCAGGATGCCGGCGATGGTGTCGGCGACGGCCGGTTCGGCGACCTGGTGCACGTGGGCGCGGTAGTCGGTGAGCCGGTCGACCAGCCGGTCGAGGTCGACCGGGCCGTCGCGTCGGTAGTCGCGTGCCACCTCGACCGGTGCCGGAGCGGGGTCGAGGGCGGCGCGGAGCCGGGCGAGGATGGTCTCCCGGGCGGTCACCGCTGCGCCCACCACTGCCGGAAGGTCTGCGCCGGCACCTCGGGCAGGTCACGGCTGGCGGTCCAGCCGGACAGCGACGGTGGCAGGCCCCGCCCACGCCGGCCGGTCAGCCGGCTCAGCCGGGTCGCGCGCTGCGCCGCCGCGAACAGTGCCGGGTGGTCCATGGCGTACGCGGCGGCGGCCATCACGGTCGACTCACCACGCGAATGCGGCGCCTGGTCGCGCAGGTGCACCAACAACTCCGGAATGTTGATCTTCACGGGGCAGGCGTCGTAACAGGCCCCGCAGAGCGATGACGCGTACGGCAGCGACGCGTTATCGGCCACCCCCGTCAACTGCGGCGACAGCACCGCACCGATCGGACCCGGATACACCGACCCGTACGCGTGTCCACCCGTGCGCTCGTACACCGGGCACACGTTCAGACACGCCGAGCAGCGGATACAGTGCAACGCCTGCCGGCCCACCTCGTCGGCGAGCACCGCGCTGCGACCGTTGTCCAGCAGCACCAGATGAAACGCCTGCGGCCCGTCGCCCGGGGTGACACCGGTCCACATCGACGTGTACGGGTTCATCCGCTCCCCGGTCGAGGCCCGGGGCAGCAGTTGCAGAAACACCTCCAGGTCCCGCCAGGTCGGCACCACCTTCTCCACACCCATCACCGTGATCAGGGTGCGCGGCAGGGTCAGACACATCCGTCCGTTGCCCTCGGACTCCACCACCGCCAGGGTGCCGGTCTCCGCCACCGCGAAGTTCGCCCCGGACACCGCCACCGGCGTGGACAGGAACGTCTGCCGCAGAAACCGACGCGCCGCCGCCGCGAGGACCGCCGGCTCGTCGGTCAACCCCGGATCCACCCCCGGCATCGCCCGCAGGAAGATGTCCCGGATCTCGGCCCGGTTACGGTGGATCGCCGGCACCAGAATGTGACTCGGCCGATCCTCACCCAACTGCACGATCAGCTCGGCCAGGTCAGTCTCCACCGGCGCGATCCCGGCCGCTTCAAGCGCCTCGTTGAGACCGATCTCCTGCGTCACCATCGACTTGACCTTGATCACCCGGTCACTGCCGGTGCCCCGTACCAGGTCGACGATGATGCGATTGGCGTCGTTGGCGTCGGCGGCCCAGTGCACCACTCCCCCGGCCGCGCTCACCCGATCCTCCAACTGCTCCAGCAGCTCCGGCAGCCGGGCCAGCACATCGGCCTTGATCGCGCTACCGGCCGCGCGCAACTGCTCCCAGTCCGGCACCTCGGCGATCACACCAGCTGACTTCGCCCGGATCGTCGCCGTGGCATGCCCGAGATTGCGGCGCAACTGCGCATCGCTCAGCGCCCGTCGGGCAGCGTCCGGAAAGGCTTCCGCGCCACGCAGCTGCCCCACGCCCGGCGGAGCGGTCACCGGCATGCCGAGAAACGTCCGCCTCACGACCCCACCACCAAACCGCCCCGCTCGTCCGCGACGACGTCGGACTCGGTCGAGGCCAGGATCTCGGCCAGATGCACCGTCCGCACCCCGGCCTCCAACCGGGACAACCCACCGCCGATGTGCATCAGGCACGACGCGTCCCCTGCCGTGCAGACCTCCGCACCCGTGGACACCACATGCCGCACCTTGTCCACCAACATCGCATTCGATGTGTCCGCGTTCTTCACCGCGAACGTCCCCCCGAAGCCGCAACACTGCTCCGCCGCCGGCAGCTCCACCAGATCAAGCCCCCGCACCGCACGCAACAGCCGCACCGGCCGATCGGCCACCCGCAGCATCCGCAACGAGTGACAGGTCGGGTGATACGTGACCCGGTGCGGAAAGAACGCCCCCACATCGGTCACCCCCAACACATCCACCAGCAGCTCGGACAACTCGTACGTCCTTACCGCCACCGACTCGGCTCGCGACGCCAACCGTTCGTCACCGGCCCGCCGCGCCACCATCGCGTGCTGATGCCGCACCGACCCGACACACGACCCCGACGGCGCCACGATCACGTCATACGGATCGAAGGTCCGCACATGCCTACGCACCAACGGCACCGCCTGTGCCTGGTAGCCGGTGTTGACGTGCATCTGCCCACAACACGTCTGCCCCGACGGAAACACCACCTCATGACCCAACCGCTCCAGCAGTCGCACCGTCGCCTTCGCCGCCTCCGGAAACAGGGTGTCCGCCAGACACGTCACGAACAAAGCGATCCGCACACCACACCTCCACCCGCCGCTCGGCTGCCCGCACCGCCACGGACCCCACCCCCCGGGTCGTAGCGCACGATCCACTGAGTCTGCCGCACCGGCCGCCGCAACGCAGCATGGTCACCACCGACCACACCGGTGGTCCGGGCATGCACCAGCGGTGTCTGGTCGCGAATACCGCCGAGGCGAGGCGCTCCGGATCGCGGGCCAGCCCGAACGCGTTCTCGGTGACTGCTGCCCGCTGCTCATCACCGAAGTCGTCGAGCACCTGGTCTGCGCCGGGTTTCCCATCCTCAGGCCGGGCCGTGCCGGGCTCTTCGTCGGCGTAGTCGTCCTCGTACTCCGGCAACCAATGCTGGACCTGCCCAACGCCGCAACGGCACCGCCGGATGGCGCGGGCCGGATCGAGCGGTTCCGGGTACACCTCTGGCCCGGCTGGAGGCGGCGAAGGCCGAGCCGGGTGCTCAGCCCCCGCTCGGCTTCACTCCGGTGTTACACCAGCAGACTCTCCCGCATCCGCGCGCCCAGGTTGATGCCGCCGACCACCTGAGGGCCCGTTGGATCGTGGACGTCGAGGGTGTTGTTGCGGCGCATCGCCTCGCGGACCGGAGGCGGCAGCCGGGGCGGATCGTCGATGGCGGCGAGAACCTGCCCGGCGGTCGAGATCAGTCGATCGGCCAGGGCTGCGCCATCGCTGTCCACCCGCACCTGGCCGTACTCCCAGCCGATGACGGTGAGATCGAGCACCTCGAACACGCGGGCCAGGAGAAGGACCGGGTCGGTCACTTGGCCGAGCCGGGGCGCACGGCTGCCGACCACTGCGACGGCGGCGCTCACCTGCACGTACGGATGAAGCCCGCCCGGCAGCGCGAACAGTGGCCACCGCAGCGCCGGCCCAGCCTCCCGCCACAGCGGCCGGTAGCTCCGGCGGTCCACCAAGAGCCGCCGGCCCGTGCGTCGGTGCACGTCGTGGGCTTGGGCCTGCAGGTCCGCGTGGGCCTCGTCGGCGAACGCGGTCACCATCCAGGCCGCCGCCACCAGGCCGTCGTCGTCGTCCAGCATCCGGGTGATCGCTTCGACCTGCTCCGAAAACCGGACCGGCGAGCCGACACCGTATCGGTGCCAGACATCCCGCAGCAGTGCCTGCTGCCGCGCTGGATCCAGCTGAACCCGCTTGCCACCCAGCAACTGCCGGAGCCAACGCATCTTGCCTCGTTTCAGCCGCTGGACCCCAGCAATGCTAGTGCGTCGGAGGTCCCTCGTACCGCGGGGGTGCTGAGGAGTCCCTGAACTTGCGAGCGATGGACAGACCTGCGGTCGGCACGAACAGGCAACCCCGTCAGCCGGCGCCCCGGGCGACCTCCCTGCCGACCCGACCCCGCGCACCTGCTGCCAGGCGGCGTCATCGACGTCACCCGGCTCGGCGCGTCCGCCCTGCCCGCCGCCGGCCCTGCCGAGCGACCCCGGACGGGCAAGTTCCACTACATACGCCGCCCGTAAGGAGCTCGTAAGGCCGCCCGAGCCGGTGGCCGGGCTAGCATCCGATCATGCCCGGCATCCGTACCGCCCCCGCCGTCGCCGCCCTCACCGCGGCCGTCCTCGCCCTGACCGCCTGCGGTGGCACAGAGCCACCCACCGACTCGACGAGCACGACTGCCGGGCCGAGCGCGGCGGCCCAGCCGACACCGTCCGGTCCCGCCGCGCCGACGGCGAGCAGCGGGGCGGAAGCGACGGTCCCGCAGGCGCTCTCGTTCAGTGCCCGGACGATCGACGGTGAGAACTTCGCGGGTAGCAGCCTCGTCGGCAAGCCGGCGGTGTTGTGGTTCTGGGCGGCCTGGTGTAGCCGGTGCCGCGGCGTGGCCGACGAGGTCGCCGCGGTACAGCGGGACAACGCAGGCCGGGTCAACGTGATCGGCGTGGCCGGGCTCGGCAGCGGCGACGAGGCGATGAGACGGTTCGCGAAGCAGACCGGAATCGAGCGCTTCCCGAACCTGGCCGACGACGACGGTCAGGTGTGGCGCCGCTTCGAGGTGACCAGCCAGGAGCAGTATGTGCTGCTCGACTCCGCCGGCACTGTCGTGCACTCGGGACCACTGTCGCAGCAGGACCTGCGCAAGCGGGTCACCGGTCTGAGCTGACCATGACAGACACTCCGTACGGCCTCGCCGTCGGCGCCGGGCTGTTGGCCGCGGTCAACCCCTGTGGCTTCGCGCTGCTACCGGCGTACCTGTCGATGCTGGTGCTGGGTGACGAGCCCTCAGCCGAACGGGACGTGCTTGCGTCCGTCGCTCGGGCGGTCGCGTTGACCGGTGCCATGACGCTCGGTTTCGTCGCGGTGTTCGGCGCGTTCGGGCTGCTCGCCGCCCCTGCGGCGGACGCGGTCGCCCGTCACCTGCCCTGGGTGTCGATCCTCATCGGGCTCGCCCTGGTGGCTGCCGGCGGCTGGCTACTGGCGGGGCGCCAGTTGCCCACCTTCACGCCGAAACTGGCCACCGGGCCGGAGGTCCGCCGGCGCTTCGGCTCGATGGTGCTGTTCGGTGCGGCCTACGCGATCGCGTCGCTCGGATGCACCATCGGCCCGTTCCTCGCCGTCGTGGTCGCCGCTTTCCGCGCCGGATCCGCCCCGTCCGGCGTCGCCCTGTTCGTGGCGTACGCCTTCGGTATGGGGCTTGCGGTGGGGGCAGCCGCGCTGGCCGTCGCGCTGGCCCGTGAGTCGCTGGTGCGCCGCGCCCGCCGGGCCTACTCGCTGCTCGGGCGGATCGCCGGGCTGCTGCTGGTGGTCACCGGCGGGTACGTGGCCTGGTACGGCTGGTACGAGGTGCGGACCTTCTCCGGTCGCGGTGCTGTGGACGACCCGATCATCGAAGCGGCGGGCACCGTCCAGACAGCGGTCAGCACTTGGCTGGCAGAGCTGGGTCCGTGGACGGTCGCGGTGGCGGTGCTGGCGCTGCTCGCCCTGGCCGCAGGAGTCACCCTGCGGCACCGGCATCGGCTACCTGCCCGCCGGGCCGTCGCACGCCCGGCGGGGCCTGACCGTTCGTCGGACGAGCGGGCATGAGTACGAGTCTGCTGCACCCGCAGGCACCGTGACGTCACGCGCGGCCTGACCGGTCGGTGGGGTCATGGATGCGGTGGGCTTCCCCCTGAGATGTGGACACCCTGCAGGTCAAGGAGTACGGCACCAGCAAGATGGCCGAGGGCGGCTCCGTCTGGAAGCGTCACTGGCGGCACCGCCGATGGCTCGGCTGGGAGGTGTTGCGTTCTGGATCACATCGGCCGATCGGGTGGCCGGCGGCGATGATCGGCTATTCCCATGGGCGACGGACACCCTACGACGTCTAGGAAGGAGGCATGACCAACGAGCGGACCGTTCCCCTGCTGCCATGCGCATCCGTTGACGACATCGAAACCTTCTACGGAGTCCTCGGTTTCCGCACCACGTACAAGCAACACAAGCCGAACCCGTGTGTGGGGGTGCAGCGGGAAGACCTGCACCTACAGTTCTTCGAAATCGCCGGGTTCGACCCGGAGCAGTCCTACGGCTCCTGTCTCGTCCTCACCGCGGACATCGAAGGAATGCACTCAGCGTTTGCCGCAGGCATGCGTGCCGCGTACGGCAAGGTCCTGGTGTCCGGTACGCCGCGGATGACCCGGCCTCGGGCGCGGAAGAACGCCGACGGGTTGGGCGGGTTCAGCGTCATCGACCCGGGCGGCAACTGGATCCGCGTCTTCCGGGACGCCCCCACCGCGCCCATGCCGGCCACCACTCCTGCCGGGCGGCTGGCCAAGGCCCTGGCCAATGCTGTCGTGCAGGCCGATTCCAGAGGAAACGCCGGACAGGCCGTCCGGATTCTCGACAGCGCATTGGCCCGCCCACAAGCCGACGACGACCCCGTCGAGCAGGTAGAGGTCCTGGTCTACCGCGCCGAACTCGCGATGGTGCTGCACGATGCCAAGACCGCGGCCGACATGCTGGCCCGCGCCCAGTCCGTCACGCTCACGGAAGACGAATCCGAAAGAGCGGCACCCGCGTTCGACAACGCCGCCGACCTCGCGGCAGCACTACGGTGACTCACCAGACGAACGCCCTCCCTCGCCTCGGCTACGACAGGACGCCAGCTTGATCCAATGCTTCACGGGTCGCGCGTGGGCGACTCAGGGCTCGCTCATCCGGCCCGAAGGCGGCGCGGGAGCCGGCGTCGAAGCGGATCTCGCCGTCGACCTCCGCCCGCAGGTCGGCGGCGAGCGCCGCCAGGTCGACATCGTGGGCCGGTTCGGGTGGCCGCAGGACCGGTGCGGGCAACGCCTCGGTCATGGTCGCAACTCGTTGATCTTGTCCCGGGCCACGGTGGCCAGCGTCGCCATCTTTTTCGGCTGGCCGCGCAGGAACGCCTCGGTGAAATATTTCGCCTGGTCGTACTTGACCTTGCCCGGCATCGGTGGCTCGTTCGGGTTGACGTCGCAGTCCACCAGTGCCGGACCGGGATACGCCAATGCCTCCCGGACGGCCCCCGGCACGGACTTCGCGTCGGTCACCTTGATGCCGAACGCGCCGCAGCCACGCGCCCAGGCGGAGAAGTCCGCCTCCGGCTGCCGGTGCCGCACCGCGTACTCCGGATAGCCGAGGATGATCTGCTCCCAGAGTATCTGCCCGTACGAGTTGTTGTTGTTGATCACCACCTTGATCGGCAACTCGTGCCGGACCGCGGTGAGGAACTCGGCCATCAACATGGCGAACCCGCCGTCACCGACGTAGGCGATCACCTGCCGGCCGGGATAGGCGTGCTGCATGGCGATGGCGTAGGGCAGCCCCGGGGCCATCGTCGCCAGGTTGCCGGACAGGTAGAACTCGCGGCCGCCGCGGATCGTCCAATGGCGGGCCGACCAGGTGGCGATGGTTCCGGAGTCGCAGGTGAGGATGGCGTCGTCGGCGGCGGCGGAGTCGACGCAGCCGATCAGGTACTGCGGCGCGATCGGCGACCGGTGCGGGTCCACCAGGCTGGTCATGTCGGAACGCCAGGCGGCCATCTCGCGCTGGCGCTTCTCCAGGAACGAGCGGTCCGGACGATGGTCGAGCATCGGCAGCAGATCCCGCAGCGCCAACCGGGCATCCGCGCAGACCGGCGCCTCGACCGGCAACCGCATCCCGAGCAGGCTCGGATCGACGTCGATCTGCACCACCTTCGCCTGCCCCGGGGAGGGCAGGTACTTCCCGTACGGGAAGGAGGTGCCCACCATCAGCAGCGTGTCGCACTCCTCCATGAGCTTCTCGCTCGGCGCGGTACCGAGCAGGCCGAGCCCGCCCGTGGTCAGCGGATGGTCGTCGGGCACCACCGACTTGCCCGGCAGCGTCTTCACGATCGGGCTGGCCAGGGCCTCGGCCACCGCGAGCACCTCGTCACGGGCACCGCGGGCGCCGACCCCGACCAGCATGGCCACCTTCCGGCCGGCCCTGAGCACCTCGGCCGCCTTGGCCAACTCCCGCGGATCCGGTGGCAACTGCGGCCGGCACACCACCGCGGCGCTCATCGGCGGCTTGCCGGGGCTGACATGCCGGTACGGGTCCTGGACGGCGGGCGCGACCTGCACGTCGTTGGGGAAGGTCAGGTGCGCCACCGTCCGCCTGCTCAACGCGGTGCGGATCGCCAGGTCCACCACCGCCGGCATCTGCTGCGGGTTGGTGACCATCAGGTTGTACGTGGCCACGTCCTGGTACAGCTGGGTGGTGTGCACTTCCTGCTGGTAGTGCGAGCCCAGCACCGAGGTCTCCTGCATGCCGGTGATCGCCAGCACCGGCACGTGGTCGAGCTTGGCGTCGTAGAGCCCGTTGAGCAGGTGAATCGCTCCCGGCCCCGAGGTGGCCGCGCACACGCCGAGCCGGCCGGTGGCCTTGGCGTAACCGGTGGCCATGAAGGCTGCTGCCTCCTCGTGGTGCACCAGCACGAACCGCAGCTTCTCCCGCTGCCGGCGGAACCCTTCCATCAGACCGTTGATGCCGTCGCCGGGCAGGCCGAACACGGTGTCGACCCCCCACTCCACCAGCCGTCGGGCCAGGCTCTCGCCCACGATCTCCTGCATGTCGTCCTCCTCGTTCCGGGCCGCCCAGCCTCGTCCGGCGCCGCGCACCCGCGGGCCTACACACCACTTCGGGCATAACGGACGAATACGGACGGGGCCGCGTCTACCCTGCCATCGGGCCGGCAAACCGAAGCGGCCGGGTGAACTCGGGCCGCCGTCATCCGTGCTCTCTTCGGGGCAGCACCGAAAGCTGGCCCTGGCTTTCCAGCACGGCCAGGTGCGCCGCGCCGGACAAGTAGCTCGCGTCCGGGGCGCTGGGCAACCGTCCCACGATCGCCGATCAGCGCACTGACGCCGTTCATCCCGGCCGTGGCCCATCCCCGCTGGTGTCGCGGTGCCGCTGCCGGCGCCGACACCGGGCGGCCAGGCCGACGCCCGTGCGGATCGGGTGGTCACGGGGCTTGTCGAGCAGCAGGTGGGAACGACGCGTCGGCGACGAGCAGGCCGCCAGGCGGGTCCGTGCCTGAACGGTCTCAACCACCGCGCCTGGACCTGGCCCACAGGTAGCCCAGAAGCAGCCCGGCGGCCAGCGTGACCACGACGCGCGGGGTGATCGCCGAACGTAGCTTGCCGACCCCCGCCTTCGGATCCACCACGCTGCCGGCAACGTCGCCTGCCGTGCCCACCACCACGTCACCAAGCTTGCCGAGATTCACCTGCCACCACCTTCCGAACGCCGCCGGCTACCCGAACCGCCAGCCACGAAACGCCTCAGCGGTCCGGACCGGTAGGGATCGATCACGGCCGGCCTGCTCCCGCCGGCCACCGGCGGGTGGCCGCCGGGCGCAGCCAGGTCAGGTCAGTCCACGCGTCGGCCGCTGGCGGCGTACCAGCGCCGGCCGGGCATCGCCGTGACGCCGTGCACCAGAACGCTCAGGGCCACGACGAAGCTGCCGGCGACCCAGAGCAGCGGGTCCTCGGCGCCCTCATCCACGCTGAAGGTCAGGTAGAACAGCGCCGAGACGCCGATCGGGCCGAACCAGCCGAGGAAAACCAGTTCCCGCCAGCGCAACCCGAGCGGCGCCTTGAGCGCGAGCACCACCGGCAGCCGCCGCAGAAGCAGCACCGCGACGGCGAAGAGCGGCAACCGCCAGCCCAGGTCGATCCAGTCGCGCCAGGGTAGTTCGGCACCGAGCAGGAAGAACAGCGGCAGCACCAGGTAGCGGGTCAACGAGTCGTCGAGCGTCTGTTCGGCGATGCGCGGCTGATTGCCGATGATCCGGTTGTAGGCCAGCCCGGTGACGAAGGCGGCCAGGATGCCGTCAGTTTCGAATACCCGCGCGACCCCGAGTGCGGCGATGCCGAGCAGGACGGCGAAAATCACCAGCGAACCTCTGTCGAGAGTCTCCCGGCGGCTGGCCGCGCGTACGGCCCGACCGGCCAGCAACCCGAACAGGACGCCCACCACCACCGCCCCGACCACGCCCCACAACGCCGACGTCACCTGGTCAGTCCACGGCTTCGCCCCCACACCGGCCAGAGCGAGGACGACCAGGGGGAAGGCGAGACCGTCGTTTCCGCCGGACTCGCCGCTGATCACCTGTCGGAGCCGGTCGGGCAGCTGCCGCTCGGCCGGCCCCCCAGAGACGATGCCGGAGGCCAGGACCGGGTCGGTGGGAGTCAGGCAGCTGCCGAGCAGCGCCGCGAGGCTGAGCGGTAGGCCGAGCATCAGCCAGGACAGTCCGGTGCTGAGCAGCGCCATCCCGACCATGCCGGCGGAGAGCAGCACGAGCACCGGCCGCAGGACGGCCCGGTAGTCGGAAAGCGGGAAACGCAGGGCGACCGCCATCAGCGACACCGCCAGCAACGCCCGGCTCACCTCACGGATCAGCTCGGCGTCCAACTGATCGGCGACGTCGACAAGACCGAGCACCGGGCCCGCCAGCACCCCCAGGCACAGCGCCAGCAGCGGCTCGGACAGCACGGTCCGCCGGATGGCACTCGACCAGAAGGCGAGCAGGACACCGAGCCCCCCGACGAGGGCATAGGCGAGCAGGAGGGGCCTCATACCGACCTCGCGCGTACCCGAACCGACCGGCCACACACCGGCAGGCAGCTGATTCGCCGCCACGCCGAGCGCCGGACCGCGCGCCTGCGGCGGCTGACCCCGCACATCTGCCATGCGGCCGGCGTCGTCACCGGCTCCCGCCAGACTCCTACCTCAGACGCCGAAGGCCGTGGGAGCCTCCGCCCCACGCGGCTCGGCATCCGGGCTCGGCTTGCGTCCGATCGTCAGCCCGACGTTCTCGAAATGCGCCTCCACCGGCTCGGCGTACCGGCGGCCGTTGACCGGATCGTGGCGCATGAAGCCCGCCGGGGCGATCCGTACGCTAACCCGGTACGGCCCCTCATCGGGCACCGCCGCGTTCGTGCCGTATTGATGTAGGAACGGATGCCACAGAAACGGCAGCTCTGTGGCGAGAAGCGCCCGAGCGTGCGGGGTGGCGTAGGCCAGGAACACCCCAGCCGCGTCCAGTTGCCGAGCCAGACCAAACCCGTTCGGGCCGTCCTCATACGCCACCGCCACTGGCGCCGGCAACTGCCGCAGCCGGGGCCTCCCGCAATTGTCGGCACTACCGACGAGGCCCACCCTCGCCGGCAATCCACGTCAACTTGCGAGTGAGGCCCCGGCCCGGTCAACCGGCCTGCTCATCCCGCCTAGGCGAGGTCGAAGGACTCCCACGGGCCGACCGCCGCGCGGTTCGCGATCAGCGCCCCGACGCCGGCGTCCTCGGCGCAGACGTACATGCCGTTCGCATTGCTGCGGAAACTGACACTGCCGTCCGGGTTCGCCACCCGCGTGAACGTCTCCCAACCGCCGATCACGTCGCGGTCGGCCACCAGCGCCGCCGCGCCGGCCTGCTCCGCACAGACGTACTTACCGGTCTGGCTGGATCGGAGGGCCACGAGACCGCCACCGGCGTCGACGACGGTGAACTTCTCCGACGCCGACGTCAGCGAGGCGACCAACGGCGAGCCTCCGACGAAACGGCCGTTGGCCCGGGACCTGAGGCCGACGGCGGCGGGCGGGGTCGGAGCGACGCCGACCACCGGTGCCGTCGGTCGTGCGGCGGTCAACGCGATCGCGCCCTTGAGCATCCGACCACCGTCACCGCTGAGCCGCAGGTAGTAGTCCGCCGAGCACCTGGTGCCGTCCTCGTCCAACGGCAGGAACTTCGAGCCGACCGGGACGAAGTCCATGCTCTCGGCCGTCTTGGCGATCTGGTTGCCCTCGTTGTACTCGTCGAACATCGAGATGTAGATCGCCGGTGCGCCGGCCCTGATCACGTTGTAGAACTGCCGCCACATGAAGTCGCCGTGGGCGCGCTGGCGCTCCTGGAGATCACCGGGCAGCACACACGGCTGGTAGTCGATGCCGTGCGCCACGCAGTCCTGCACGTCGGCCACCGTGACGTTCGTGTAGAACCAGTCCGACGCGGCCGCGTCGCCGATCCGGCCCACCATCCACGGCGAGATCATGTCGTACGCGTGGTAGACGTCGGAGAAACCGGGCCGCGAGTCGCTGTCGCCCTTGCGCCAGTGCGTCGGCGTACCACCCATGACGTACACGCCCTGCGCCTTGAACCAGTTGATGACGTCCAGGCAGACCGGAGCGCTCCACGGGTGGTTGGTGTCGTTGAAGCCGAACCCCCAGATGCCGACGACGGGCTTGCCGTTCTGCTTCGCGTACGCCGGGGAGGCCGTGTACGCCTTCATCTTGCTCGTCCAGTCGTCCTTGATCTGCTGCTGCATGTCCGTCCAGCCGCTGACGTCGTACATGATGTAGAACTTGCGCCCGAACTCTTCGGCCGCGTTGCGGACCTTGATCGTGACGGCGTCGCGGATCGGGCCTTCCCCGCCGACCGGGTTGAAGCGCTGCAGCGCGGCGGTGTCCAGCCCGTTCTCCTGCATCCAGCGGAAGTGGGTGTCCACGGTCTGCTGATCGTAGGACGAGAACAAAGACGCGGGTTGCCCGTTACCCAGGTTCTGGTAGCCGGTCTTGTACACCCGGTCGTAGTCGCGCACGTCCGGCCACGACTTGAGCGCCTCGTTGACCGGCGAGGGGATTTTCTGCCAGTCCTGGCCGTAGTGCCACCAGCCCGACAGCGGGCTCCCGTCGCCAGCGCCGGTGAACCAGCCCTGGTAGCCGACGGTGACTTTGCCGACAACATCTCCCGGCGGGCTGACAGCAGCAGCGGCGGGACCGGCCGCGAGGGCGTCGAAGGAGACCCCTGCGACGGTGGCCGTAGCGCCAGCCATCGCGGAGCCGAGCAGGGTGCGGCGGGACAGTTTCATCAAGGTGGCAACTTTCCTCAGGGGCTGTTCGCCCGGATCGCAGAGATGGGGATGATCCGGACTGGATGAGGTTAGTAAGCCGGTTTGTCATCATCAAGCTGAGCGGTCGAACTTCAAGGAAGCTTAAGAATGCGAGCCGCACCGGCGTGGAGGTCCGGCGGGATCCACTTGTGCGACCCGTCGCTGTACTCGGCGCGTAGCTCGCGCTGCCGCGTGCGGCAGGGCCAGGGCGCATCACAGCCCGCATCCGCCGCAGCTCCAGATCGGCAGCACCGGACCGTGCGTGGTCATGCGCGGCCTCCGAGCAGCGCCCCCCGCGCCCCCGCCCCCGCGGGGCCGTCGACTCGCTGCACGAAGCGCTGCCAAACAGTCGACGGGTGAGCCTCGCCGGCTGCGGCCACCTGCCGTGGGTCGAGAACCCGCACGACTTCCGACAGGCGGTAACCACCTTCCTGACGCAACAGGCACACGCCATTGCGTGTTCGACGGACAACCGCTTGAGCTGGGGCTGTCGGGGTGATTGGCCTCTGTGGAGGAGCACAGGGCGGGTAGCCCAGTCTCGTCTTTTCTCATCGATGCGCTTGCCGACATCGGGACCACCGGACGGGGTCACGACAACGACGGCTGATCGGCGACTTCGGATCGGTAACACATCGACGAACGTCTGTCTGTTTGTCGACAGCGGCGATCCAACGGTGTCCAACCTGGTCCAGGATGGCCGCACAACCAGTCGTCCAAGGACCGAAATTGACCGGGGCAATCCCCGGCATCTCACACAACCCGGGAAGAGGGATGGTCGATGAGAGCAAGAACAGTCGGTGGTCGGCGCCTAACGTACCCCATCCTGGCCCTGGCCCTGGCCCTGCCGCTGCTGACCGTCGGCCAGCCGGCGCAGGCGGCTCCGCAGGCCGACGGTGACAGCATCCGTCAGGTGGGCACGGCCGTCAGCGCCGAGGCGTGGGCGGCCGGCAGGCAGCGGCACGGCGCGCAGGTGACTGCCGACGCGGCGATCGAGGCGTACTGGACGCCCGAGCGGATGCGCAACGCCAGGCCCGTCGAGGAGTCTCCCTCGTACAAGGCGGCGGCACGGCGTTTCACCCAGAGTGGAGGGACCTCGTCTGCCGCACCGACCAGCCGGTCCAGGCCGGTGGATGTGCCTCCGGTGGCGGGCCTGATGGGCACATCGGGCATGTCCACACAGGCCATCAACCCGAACCTAGGCTCCAACCACCCGACCGCCCGGTCCAACGGCAAGGTCTTCTTCAACATGGACGGCGGATCGTGGGTCTGCTCCGGCGCGGTCATCAACTCGGTCGGCTTCAACACCGTGTGGACGGCTGGCCACTGCATCCACGGCGGCCCCGGCAGCAGTCTCGCCACCAACTGGTCGTTCGTCCCGGCGTACGACGACGACCTGGCCAACCCTCGGCCGCACGGCACCTGGACGGCCCGCGAGCTGTGGACCTGGAGCAGTTGGATCGACAACTCCAACTGGGAGGCCGACATGGCCGTGGCCATCATGAACACCCGCAACGGCGTCCACATCGTGAACCAGTTCGGGGGCCACGGCTTCCGTACGCACCAGGGCTTCACGGTCGGCATCAACAACTTCGGCTACCCGAGCGGCGCGCCGTTCGATGGCGGAAACCTGATGAGGTGCAGCGGCAACTCGACCCAGTCCGGGGCGCGGATCCGCATCAACTGCGACCTGACCGCAGGCGCCAGCGGCGGGCCATGGTTGATCAACTGGGATGGGAACTGGGGCTACCTCAACGGGGTCAACAGCACGCTCAACTCGTACGCGGCACCGACCTTGTGGTGGTCACCCTATTTCGACGACACCGCGTCGGAGTTGTACAACTTCACCGCCACTCACTGACCGATGTCCGGTGGAAGACATGTCGGGGATCGCATTGATCTCCGTGTTTGACCTGGGTGTGGTCCGTTAAACCGGACGTTGATCCTGTCCGCAAAGGACCACGTCACGGCAGACAAGGAAAACGTTTCTCCACTTCCGCAGCCGTCGGTTGCGGAAGTGGAGTTCGCGCAGCAGTTGGTGCAGCGGGCCACGGATGCAAGCCCTCCTGGCCGGTGGCGCGTGCCCCACCTACAAACCCGCCTCCCCACCAGACGAAAACCCCGCGCCAACCACGATCACGACAAAGCACTACTAGTTCCAACGCCGTTCAGTTAGGGCGGCGGCTGGTTGGTCAAGGGTCGCTGGTGATGACGTCGATGCTGGTGGTGGCTTTGTAGGTGCGGCGATCGATGTTGGGTCCGCGGGCCTG
>NZ_JBXUOW010000008.1:0-113322 GCF_057196645.1 Micromonospora sp. ATLC16 | reverse complement strand
CCCGGACGGGGGGCCCCGCCCCCCCCCCCCCCCCCCCCCCCCCCCCCCCCCCCCCCCCCCCCCCCCCCCCCCCCCCCCCCCCCGGGGCGGTGGCCGGCTCTGCGGGCCACCGCCGTGGTGCCGGGCCCCGGCCCGGCCGCGGCGGTTCGCGGGCCGAGCGCTTCGCCCCTTACGTCCTGGTCGCACCCGCCATCCTGATCATCGTGGTGCTGCGGCTGTACCCGTTGCTGCTCGGGGTCGACTTCTCCTTCACCGGAGACGGCGAGCGCAACGGTCAGACGGTGGGTCTCGACAACTACCTTGAGTTGATCGAGGACCCGTTGTTCCGCACCGCGTTGGGCAACGTCGGGTTGCTGGTGCTGTTGCTCCCGGTGGCGGTGGCGATTCCCGGGCTGCTGGCGACGTTCATCTACCTTCGGGTGCCCGGCCATCGCCTCTACCGCAGCGTCTACTTCTTCCCGGCGGTGCTCTCCCCGGTCATCGTCGGCGCGATCTTCAATCTCTTGCTCGCCTTCGACGGCCCGGTCAACGCCGTGTTCGAGGCGGCCGGCATCAGCCCGGTGGACTGGCTCGGGAATCCCGACGTCGCGATGTTCGTGGTGGTCGGCGTACACATCTGGGCCACCTTCGGAATGGCGCTTGTGGTGTTCCTGGCCGGGTTCGCGACCCTGGACGCCGCGCTGTTGGACGCGGCGCGGGTCGACGGTGCCTCGCTGCCCCAGGTCATCCGGCACGTGATCATCCCGGGCCTGTCCCGCACCATCGCGTTCGTCGCCGTGACCACCATGGTCGGGATGCTGACCTCGATGTTCGGCCTGCTCTATGTGATGACCAGCGGTGGGCCGGCAGGGTCCACCTATCTCCCGGAGTACTACATCTGGATCCAGCAGGGCCAGATGAACCGGCCCGCCCTTGCCTCGGCCGCGTCGACGGTGCTCTTCGTGATCATGCTCGTCGTGGGGCTGCTCCAGGTGAAGCTGCTCCGGCGGGCGGGAGGGGAGGACTGATGTCCCGGGTACGACTCAGCCGGTGGCTGCTGGCCATCCCGATGTCGCTGCTTGCGCTGGCGACGATCTACCCGCTGCTGTTCACCGTCAACGTGGCGATGAAGACCCGGCGTGACTACATCCTCGACCGGTTCTCCCTGACCGACACCCTGCGCTGGGACAACATCAGCGCGGCGTGGAACAGCGTCGGCATGGACCGGTACTTCGTCAACTCCCTGATCGTGGTGACGTCGTCGGTCGTCCTGCTGCTGCTGCTCGGGTCGATGGCCGGCTTCGCCCTGAGCCAGCTTCGGTTCCGCGGCTCCTCGGCGCTGTTCCTGGGCTGCCTCGCGGGCCTGTTCGTGCCGTTCCAGGTGATCATGGTGCCGCTCGCCCGGATCATGGCCGACACCGCCCTCATCGACACGTACCCCGGACTGGTCCTGGTCTTCGTGGCGCAGTTCCTGCCCTTCACCGTCTTCCTGATGACGAGCTACTACAAGACCATTCCGCGGGAGGTCATCGACGCGGCCCGGATCGACGGCAACAGCGTCTACGGCGTGTACCGCCGGATCATGCTGCCGTTGGGTACCCCGGCCCTGCTGTCAGTCGGCATCCTCAACGCGCTGTTCTGCTGGAACGACGTCCTGATGTCGCTGGTGATGATGCCGTCGGCGGATCACCGCACACTCATGGTCGGCGTGACCTCGCTGCGTGGCCAGTACTCCGACGACATTCCCACCTTCGCCTCGGGAGTCCTGATCGCCGCGATACCGGTCCTGGTGGTCTACCTCTTCCTCCAGCGCCAGATCGCCGACGGCGTCGCCGCCGGCTCCACGAAGGGCTGAAATGCGCATCACCGGTTATCGGACGCTCACCACGGTCCAGGAATGGGGGCGCCCGGTCGGCGACGCCAACGGCGTCTTCGCCGACGGGAGGGTCCCGGTGCCGATCGTCGTCGTGGAGACCGACGAGGGGCTGTCGGGCGTCGGCATCGGCCCGCACGTCGAGATCGAACGGATCTTCGCGGCCATCGACGGTGAAGATCCCCGTGCGGTGACGGCGCTCTACGACCGCATGCTGCGACACACCTTCAAGGCCGGTCACGCCGGCCCGGTGTTCGGCACCATCGGCGCGCTCGACACGGCACTGTGGGACATCAAGGCGCAGGCGGCCGGCCAGCCGCTGTGGCGGTTGCTGGGCGGCCGCGACCGCCGGGTCCCGGCGTACGCGTCCGGGCTGGACATCGCCCTGAGCGACGAGGAACTCGTCTCGGCGTACACCCGTTACGCCGAGCACGGGCTGCGGGCCGCCAAGCTCAAGGGTGGTCTCGACATCGAGCATGACCGACACCGGCTCCACCTGGTCAAGGAGATCCTGGCCGAGGCCGGCCACGGACTGCGGCCGGGCCTGATGCTCGACGTCAACGAGGCGTGGACCCGCAAGCAGGCGGTCCGGCACGTCTGCGAACTCGAACGCACTCTCGACCTCATCTGGATCGAGGAGCCGGTGCGACGCTGGGACGCCGAAGGGCTCGCCGCCGTCGGCCGGGGGGTGCGCGCCTCCGTCGCCACCGGGGAGAACCTCACCGGCCTGGAGCAGTACCGTCCGCTGATCGCCGCCGGCGCGGTCGACGTCGTCCAGACGTCCGCGGTCGGGGGAGTCACCCATTTCCTGCGGGTGTCCGCCCTGGCGCACGCCTACGACCTGCCGGTCAGCCCGATCGGCAACAGCCCGCTCGGGTTGCTGCACGCCGCCACCTCGGTGCCGAACCACCTGACCAGCGAGTTGCAGGATCTCTGGTCGCCGGTCGGCGTCTCCGTCGACGTGCACGTCGAGGACGGCTTCTTCGTCCTGGGTGACTCTCCCGGACTCGGCCTCCGGGTGGACGAGCAGCGGATCCGGGCCGTGGACCGGCACCCCCAGGCGCCGGCGGTCGACGGCCCGAACGTCCGGCCGGAGCAGGCAGGGCGGCGGCTGCTGGCGGCGACGGGCGGCGTCCTTACCGCCACCGCTGGCTTCCCGCTGGCCCGGGCTGTCACCCCGGCACACAACAGCAACCAGGTGTCGCCGACCGGAAGTCACTGAACCGGAACCGACGGTGTGTGGCCGGCGGCACGAGCGGCGTGCGGCGTTGAGACGGAGGATCGATGAAGGCAGTGGTCTACCGGGGAGCACGGCATCTCGGTGTCGAGGAACGTGAGCCGGCGGCACCCGGGCCGGGCGAATTGGGGATCTCGGTGGCCTACACCGGGATCTGCGGCACCGACCTGCACATCTACCACGGGGACATGGACTCCCGGGTCGGTGCCGCCGCGATCATCGGGCACGAGATGTCCGGGCGGATCGCGGCGCTGGGCGAGGGCGTGAGCGGTTGGTCCGTCGGCCAGCCGGTGACGGTGCTGCCGACCAGATGGTGCGGGCGGTGTGCCGCCTGTCGGCGCGGCAACTCGCACATCTGCCACGCCATGAACTTCCTCGGCATCGACTCGCCCGGCGCCATGCAGTCCGCCTGGAACGTGCCGGCGGAACTGGTCCTGCCGCTGCCCGAGGAACTGCCGCTCGACCAGGGCGCACTCGTCGAACCGGTCGCCGTCGCCGTGCACGACGTACGGCGTGGCAAGGTGGCCTCGGGCGATCACGTGGTCGTCGTGGGCGGAGGGCCGATCGGGGTGCTCATCGGCACCGTCGCCCAGGGGCGCGGTGCGCAGGTGCTGCTCGTCGAGCCGGACCCGGCTCGACGTGCCGTGGCGGGCGACGTCGGCATCGAGGCGGTCGATCCGGCCGCGCTCGACGTGGCGGCGTTGGTCGCCGACCGGACCGACGGTGCGGGTGCCGACGTCGCCTTCGAGGTTTCCGGTGCCGCGGCGGGTGTCGCCACCGCAGTCGAGGTGCTGACCGCCCGAGGCCGGCTGGTGATGGTGGCGATCCATCCCAGGCCTCGGGAGGTGAACCTGCACCGGTTCTTCTGGCGCGAGTTGGAACTGCTCGGTGCCCGGCTCTACCAGCGCGACGACATGGCCGAGGCGATCAGCCTGGTCGCCTCCGGCGAGATTCCGGCACGGCAGCTGATCTCCCGGGTCGAGTCGCCCGAGGCGGCGACCGCGGCGTTCACCGCGCTGGAGGGTGGCGGTGTGATGAAGGTGCTGCTGGACTGGCGGGAGGGCAACCGGTGACGAATCCGTTCGACCTGTCCGGACGAACCGCCGTGGTGACCGGTGCCCGGCGGGGCATCGGCCTGGCCATGGCCGAGGCGCTGGCCCGGGCCGGTGCCGACGTGGTGGGTGTCTCCGCGCACCTGGAACCGCAGGAGAGCGAGGTGGAGCGTCGGGTGCGGGCCGCCGGTCGACGGTTCACCGCGCTGCGCGCCGATCTGGCCGATCGCCCGGCCGTGCGCCGGCTGGCCGGGGAGCTTGTCGCGCTCGGACCGATCGACATCCTGGTCAACAACGGCGGTACGATCGCCCGCGCCCCGGCCGTCGATCATTCCGACGAGATCTGGGACCACGTGATCCAGGTGAACCTGAACAGCCAGTTCGTGCTGAGTCGGGAGATCGGTCGGACGATGGTGGAACGCGGCCACGGAAAGATCATCTTTACCGCGTCCCTGCTCAGTTTCCAGGGCGGCATCACGGTTCCCGGGTACGCCGCCTCGAAGTCGGCCGTGGCCGGTCTCACCAAGGCCCTGGCGAACGAGTGGGCGGCGCACGGGGTGAACGTGAACGCCATCGCCCCTGGCTACATCGCCACTGACAACACCCGGGCATTGCGTGAGGACCCCGAGCGGGACAAGGCGATTCTCGCTCGGATACCGGCCGGTAGGTGGGGCGTCGCCGACGACCTCGGTGGTGCCACGGTGTTTCTGGCGTCGGCGGCCTCCGACTACGTCAACGGAATCGTACTGCCGGTCGACGGGGGATGGTTGGGCCGATGACTGACGCAGCTCCGGAGGCGGCCGGCGTCGTCGACGCCCACCACCACCTGTGGGTCCGGGCGCGGCATCCACAGCCGTGGATCGACCCGGTTACCATGGCGGCCATCGACGCCGACTTCGAAATGGCCGACCTGGCCCCGCTGGCCCAGTCGGCGGGGGTCACCAGCACCGTCGTCGTACAGTCGATCGCCTCGGCGAGGGAGACCGTGGATCTGCTCCGCGTCGCGGCCGACGACGTCCTGGTCGGCGGCGTCGTCGGCTGGGTCGACCTGACGGCCGACGACGTCGCCGACCGTCTCGACCGGCTACGCGCGTCGCCCGGCGGGCAGCGCCTGGTCGGCATCCGTCACCTCGTGCAGAGCGAGACCGACCCGGCCTACCTCGACCGCCCGGACGTCCGCCGGGGCATCGCCGCGGTGGGGGCCGCCGGACTGGTCTTCGACCTGCTCGTCCGGCAACACCAACTGCCGATGGCCGCTCGGTTGGCCCATGACCTGCCCGAGGTGCGCTTCGTCCTGGACCACCTCGGCAAGCCCGCGCTGGGCACCCCGGAATTCGACAACTGGAAGCGTGACGTGAGAGTACTGGCCGAAGCAGCCAACACGACGGCGAAGGTTTCCGGCCTGACGACCGAGGTGCCCCGGTCACCCTGGGCGCTGGCCGACCTCCGACCCGCCGTCGACCATGCACTCGACGTGTTCGGGCCGCAGCGACTGATGTTCGGCTCGGACTGGCCGGTGTCCCTGCTCGCCACCTCGTACCTCCGCTGGATCGAGGCGGTGACGGAACTGCTGGGCGACCTCGACTCGATCGACCGTGCAGCGTTCTGGGAAGGTACCGCCCGGCGTTCTTACCGACTGGGGGCGTGATGAGGTCACACGCGCTGCCGCGCCGTCCGGCGATCGGCCTCACCGAGCTGGGCTTCGGCGCGGCCCAGGGCGGCAACCTGTACCGGGCGACCACGGACGAGGAGTTCGTCGCCGCCGTCGACACCGCCTGGGCCGCTGGCGTGCGCTACTTCGACACGGCGCCGCACTACGGCCTCGGGCTGTCCGAACGTCGCCTGGGCAGCGCACTGCGGCACAGACCACGCGACGAGTACGTGGTGTCGACGAAGGTGGGGCGACTCCTGGAACCGTCGCCGCAGAACACGCACCTGCGCGACTCCGAGGGGTTCGACGTGCCCGCGAGCCATCGCCGGGTCTGGGACTTCAGCCGCGACGGGGTACGCCGAAGCATCGAGGCCAGCCTGGCGCGCACCGGCCTGGACCGGATCGACATCGCCTACCTGCACGACCCCGACGATCACTGGGAGCAGGCCGCCGCCGAGGCCGTGCCCGCCCTGGTCGAACTGCGCGAGCAGGGCGTGGTCGGTGCGATCGGGGCCGGCATGAACCAGTCGGCGATGCTCGCCCGCTTCGTCCGCGAAACCGACGTGGACGTGATGATGTGTGCCGGTCGGTACACCCTGCTCGAACAGGGCGCGGCCGGTGACCTGTTGCCGCTCGCGCAGCGCCAGGGCGTGGGCGTGGTGATCGCGGGCGTCTACAACTCGGGACTGCTGTCCCGGGACCACCCGCCCGCCGACGCGTTCTACAACTACCAGCAGGCACCGCCGGAGCTGATCGAGCGGGCGCGTCGGATCGCCGAGATCTGCGGTGGGCACCGTGTCACCCTGCCGCAGGCGGCGCTGGCCTTCGTCCGCCGGCACCCGGCCGTGGTCTCGACGGTGGTCGGTGTCCGCAACGACGCGCAGATGGCCGAGACCGCACGGCGCTCGGCCGCGGTGGTGCCCGACGAACTCTGGGAGTCGCTGGCCGCCGCCGGGCTGCTCGCCCCGACGTGAGGACCACTAGCGAGTAGGTATGACACGCCTATGAGCATCTCGCGTTGGCGGGCGTGACCGTGCCGGCGTGGGACCGGCCGGCGCACGGTGGCACCGCACGTCCCGGGTCGGGACCGGCTCCTCCCCGGAGACCGGTCCCGACCGAGACCTCACTGGCCAGCGCGATGGTCGCGACGGTCAGGCCAGGCCGAACCGCCACTGCTGGTTGGTGCCGCTGTGGCAGGTCCACTGCAACAGGCGGGCGCCGTCGGTGGTGGCACCGCCGTCGACGTCGAGGCAGAGCCCGCTCAGCACGCTCTTCACCGTGTAGACCCCGGTGGTACCGGTGGACGCGACGGTGAACTTCTGCTGGTTGCCGTTGTTGCAGGTGGCTTGCTGGAGGAAGGCACCGGGGGTGGTGGAGCCACCGGTGATCTCCGCGCACTTGTTGCTGTGCACGGCCCGGAGATAGACGGCGCCGCCGCCGGCGTCGACCGCCTGCCACTTCTGGTTGTTGCCACCGGTCGACGCCCACTGGTGGATCTGCGCGCCGTCGGCGGTGGAGACGCCGCTGACGTCCATCAGCTTGTTGCTGTGTTGTGCGGTGAGCGTCCACGTCCGGCCGGCTATCCCACCACCGGTGTCACCGACGCCCACGCCCGGACCACCGAAGGTGTGCGAGTCGAGGTCGAACCAGTTGTTGGCGCTGTTCTTGAACACCAGGTACAGGGTGTGGGTACCGGCGAGGGGGGTGACGTTCACCGGCGGCGTGGACTGGTAGTTGTCCCAGCCGCCGGTGCTCGGCACCGGGGTGGTGGCCAGCAGCGTGCCGGTCGGCGACCCGGCCCGCAGCTCGATCGATCCGCCGCCGGAGGGCGACGACAGTCGGTAGCTCACGGTGTTGATTCCGGACAGGCTCATCGGGGTGAACGCCACCCAGTCGTTGTTGGAGATGTCCCCGATGCGCTTGCCGCTCTCCGCGCCGGCCTGGTCGATGGTCCGGGTGCCGGACTGACTGCTGTAGTACTCGGCCTGCTTGTGCTTGGGTTGGAGGATCACCTGGGCACGGCCGGTGAGTGGGGCGGCGCCGCCCGCGCCACCGTTGTCGGTGTACCGCGCGTTGAGCACGTAGAACAGGTTGGCCCCGTCCGGGTGCCCGCCGAGCAGGCCGGTGGGGATGGTCCCGGAACAGCCGGCGTAGTCGGTGGTCTCGTGCGCGTGGTCGTCGTGCCCGAGCGCCGGGTTGAGCAGGACCTTGCTGCAGTCGATCGCGGCGCCGCCCGGGTCGGTGACGGTGATCTGGTACGACACCCGGTCGCCGAAGGTGAGCATGCCACCGTTGGCCGGCGTGGTGATGGTGACCACCGGAGCGGTGTTGCCGACGGTGATCTGCACGTTGGCGAAGCCGGTCTTGCCCGAGCTGTCGGTGACCTTCAACTGCGCCGTGTAGTTGCCGTTGCTGGTGTAGACCTTCGACGGGTTGGCCGCCGTCGAGGTGGTGCCGTCGCCGAACGTCCACTGGTAGCTGATCGTGTCACCGGGGTCGGGATCGGCCGACCCGGCGCTGGAGAACTGCACGGTCAACGGGGCGGTGCCGCTGGTCGGCGTGCCGGTGGCTTTGGCGATCGGGGACCGGCCGCCCTGGACGTAGTCGATCCGGTAGAGACCGGAGTCGCTGTTGCCGCCACCGAAGTTGGTGCCCCACTCCAGCAGGTAGAGCGAGCCGTCCGGGCCGAACTCGACGTCCATCGGGCTGTTGAACCGGGTGCCGGGCAGGAACGGGTTGATCCGGGTGACCGCCGACGCCGAGTCGAAGTGCATCTCCTTGATGTAGTCACGCGACCACTCGTAGAAGAAGTGCACGCCGTCGTAGTACGGCGGGAACTTGGTCGCCGACGGGTTCTCCGGGTCGTAGCGGTAGACCGGTCCGCCCATCGGCGCCGATCCACCCGAACCCACCTCCGGGAAGTTCTGGGAGGCACCGTATCCGTACCACATGTTCGGCGCGACGACCGGCCGGAGGTTGGTCAGGCCGGTGTTGTTGGGCGAGTTGTTGACCGGTGCGGCGCAGTTGAACTTGGCACCCACCGCGCCGGTGTCCGGGTTGTACGGCGCGTACGGCTGGTTGTCGCCGTGGCAGAACGGCCAGCCGTAGTTGCCGGGCGTCTTGATCACGTTCAGCTCGACCAGACCCTCCGGGCCACGGTTGGTGGTCGGTGGGTTCCGGTCCGGTCCGTAGTCGGCCAGGTAGACCCAGCCGTTGGCCGGGTCGATCGAGAAGCGGAACGGGTTGCGGAAGCCCATCGCGTAGATCTCGGGCCGGGTCTGCGCCGTCCCCTGGGGGTAGAGGTTGCCCGAGGGCACGGTGTAGCCGCCGCTGGCGGAGGGGCGGATACGCAGCAGCTTGCCGCGCAGGTCGTTGGTGTTGCCGGCGGTACGCGCCGAATCGAG
Source organism: Micromonospora sp. ATLC16 (assembly GCF_057196645.1). Classification (NCBI taxonomy): domain Bacteria; kingdom Bacillati; phylum Actinomycetota; class Actinomycetes; order Micromonosporales; family Micromonosporaceae; genus Micromonospora; species Micromonospora sp. ATLC16. Next base: position 104,126 of record NZ_JBXUOW010000008.1, on the reverse strand, counting down.
CATGTGCTTGCCCGGACGCCAGTCCAGCGGGGCGTAGCCCTGCCAGTTGGGGTCGAGGTTCGGCGCGACGTCGTCGCCGGTGCCGATGTAGAGGTTGCCGTCGGGCCCGAAGGCGATGTACCCGCCGGTGTGGCCGGGCTCGGGGTACGTCCGGTCGCGGTAGGCCGGGATGTCGATGATGGTCACCCCGCTGGACATGTTGAGCGTGTCGCCGTTGAGCGTGTAGCGGGAGACCCGGTTGACGTCGGTGGAGCTGCTGGCCGGCGCGTGGTACAGGTAGACGTACCCGTTGCTGGCGAAGTTCGGGTCAAGGGCCAGCCCGGTCAGCCCGTCCTCACCTCCGGTGTAGACGCTGAGCGTGCCGGCGGTCACCGTGCTGCTGGTGCTCGGCTTGAAGATCTTGACCTGGCCGCCGCGCTGGACGTAGAGCACCCGTCCGTCGGGTGCCACGGCCAGCGCCATCGGGTCGACGGTGTTGCTGTCGAGGGTCCGCTTCTCGAAGTTGCCCCAGACGGTGCCACCACAGTCGCCCGGCTCGTTGCCGGCGGCCCACTTCACGCCGCCGAGGACGTGATTGCGGAAGTGGGTCTCGCTGTAGGACGCCGCGGCGTGCCCCATCGCGGTGGCCCAGACCCGGCCACCGCCGGTGTTGCGGCACCAGGAGATCGGGTGATCGGAGCCCATCGCCCGGGGGCCCGGGTTGTACGTGCGTTCGTCGGCGGTGACCAGGACGTGCACCTCACCGCGCGGGTTCTTGTCGAAGTTGTACCACTCCTCGCTGCGGTTCCAGCGATCCGGCAGGCTGGCCGTCGAGGGGTGCTTCTTGTCGGCGACGATGGCGGTGCCGGGCAGGACGCCGGGGGAGTGCTCCGGCATGTGGGCGCCCGCGTTGATGGTCTGGTCCCACCAGGGGTACTCGCCCTCGATCCCCATGTCGGTGGCGTTGTGGATGGCCACGATGCCCTTGCCGCTGGCGAGGTAGCCCTCCACGGCCTGGCGCTGAGTGGCCGAGGTCCACACCATGCCGGACGTCTGGAACATGATCAGGACATCGAAGGTGGCGAGATTGGCTGCGGTGAAGACGCTGGAGTCCTCACTGTGCACCAGCTCGAAGTTGTTGGCCGCGGCCTGCTGCTGAAACATCGAGACCCCGGCTGGGATCGAATCATGTCGATAGCCGGTGGTCTTGGTGAACAACAGGGCGCGGAAGGCCGGAGCCGCTGATGCCGGCTGGACCAGCGCGAGCGCCAGTAACAGACCGGTGATCAGTCCGATGATGGCTGTCGTACGACGCATGCCGTCTCCTCGTCGGGGCGGAGCAACAGGGGGCGCGACCACGAGTCCGGTCACCTCCCACGGCACGTCGGGTGGTGCCTGGTGTGGCAAGACGAGGTGCGTGCGGGGTCGTCGTCGCACGGTTCGTCGTACCTGCGTGACACTGCGAGATGTGACGCAGAGTCACGACCCGGGTGGGTTCCGGGCTCCATGGCGGCTAGGAGCCTGAGTAGTGTCAATATGGACATAAATCGATGTTAGCGACAACATGGATGGGACTGATCATCGGCGCCCACGTTCCCCAGTGGACCTGACACGGCGTCTTTGCCTGTCATGGGCACGGTCGGTAGTCCGGGAAGATCGGGGATTGCGTACCCATCCCCGAGCATCTATCTTCATACGTGTGATGTTTCGGTCATGTCAAGCGAAAGTTTGAGCACGACAACAGGAAGCTTCGCTTCCGATAAATAAAGCCAGGTGACCGGCCGGTCCCAGGGGAATTCCGAGGTGGCGCACCGATGCCCTTGGTGATTACTATCCGTAAGGATTCTTGATGTCAGATCGACCCCCGGCGCTGCTGACTCTGCGGGGCATAAGCAAGTCCTTCTTCGGGGTGCGCGTCCTCGACGGTGTCGACCTCGACGTCGCCCCGGGCGAGGTGCACGCCGTGGTGGGTGAGAACGGTGCCGGCAAATCCACTCTGATGAAGATCGTTTCGGGCGGGTACGCCCCGGACCGCGGCACCGTCGAGTTCGCCGGGCGATCACGCGTGTTCGGCGGCCCACGTGACGCTCAGCGCGCCGGCATCGGCATCATCCACCAGGAGTTCAACCTCCTGCCGGAGCGCACCGTCGCCGAGAACGTGTACCTGGGCCATGAGCCGAAGCGGCGCGGCCTGGTCGACCGGCGACAGCTGCTCAGCCGCACCGCGGAGCTGCTGGCCACCATCGGGGAGACGGAACTGCCCGCCGATGCCGTGGTCGGCCGCCTCGGGGTCGCCCAGCAGCAGGTGGTCGAGATCGCCAAGGCGCTCGCGTTGGACGCACGCCTGCTCATCATGGACGAGCCCACCGCGGCGCTGGCCGACCACGAGGTCGAACTGCTCTATGGCCTGGTACGACGGCTGCAACAGCAGGACATCGGCCTGCTGTACGTCTCGCACCGGTTGACCGAGGTCTTCGACCTGTCCGACCGGATCACGGTCCTCAAGGACGGCCGGCTGGTGCGGACGATGCGCACCGCCGACGCCACACCGGAGGACCTGGTACGCCAGATGGTCGGCCGGGAACTGTCCAGCTACTACCCGGATCGGGCCGTTGCCGGGGACGTCGGTGCGGTCCGGCTGGCCGTGCGGGGCGGCGGGAACCGGAAACTACGCGACGTCGACCTGGAGCTGCGCGCCGGTGAGGTGCTGGGGATCGGTGGCCTACAGGGCTCCGGACGCTCGGCGCTGGCCCGCGCGTTGTTCGGGGTCGAGCCGTTCACCACCGGCGTGGTCACGATCGACGGTAGGCCGATCCGGCTGCGTTCCCCGCGCGCGGCGACGCGGGCCGGCCTCGCGTACGTCACCGAGGACCGCAAGGGCGAGGGCATCGTCGCCCGGCAGTCGGTGCTCGACAACGCGCTGCTCGCGAGCCGGGCGGTCTTCCCGGCCCGCGCGGGCCGGGCCGCGCGCACCGTGCGTGTCCGTGAGCTGCTCGCCGCAGTGGAGGTCCGGGCCGCCGGTGACGACCAGGAGATCCGATTTCTGTCCGGCGGCAACCAGCAGAAGGTGGTGCTGGCCAGGTGGCTCGCGCTCGACCCGCTGATCCTGCTCTTCGACGAACCCACCAGGGGCATCGACGTGGGTGCCAAGTCGGCCATCCACGATCTCGTCCGTCGGCTCGCCCGGGCGGGCGCGGCGGTGCTGATGATCTCGTCCGAGCTGCCGGAGCTGCTCGGCATGAGTGACCGGATGCTCGTCATGCGCGACGGCCGCGTCGCCGGTGAGCTGCCCGCCGGCGCCACCGAGGAGGACGTCGTCGCCCTGGCGGTCGGGACGGTACGGGAGGCGGCGTGAGTGAGCGGAGCGAGCGAACCATCAGGTTCAGCAGTCTGGCGCCTCGCGCCGCCGGTGAGCGAAGCGAGGCGGCGGCGTGAGTCTGCTGTCGCTGCGGCCGGCGCGACGGCCGATACCTGGCGTGTTCGTGGCACTGACCATCACGCTGGCGCTCGGTTGGCTGATCGTCATGATCGACGGCGGCCAGCTGTTCAATCAGTCGACGACGGTGAGCCTGTTGCACGTCGCCGCCGGACTTGGCCTCGTCGCGGTCGGTCAGACCCTGGTCATCCTCGGTGGTTCGCTCGACCTCTCGGTGGCCTACGTGATCAGCCTGAGCACCCTGGTCGCGGCCGAGACGATGAACGGCCGCGACGGCGCACTGCTGCCCGCACTCGGTCTGGCGCTCACGGTCAGCGCCGCGGTCGGGCTGCTCAACGGGCTGCTCGTCACCCGGCTGCGGATCAACGCCTTCATCGCCACCCTCGGCGTCGGGTTGCTGCTCAAGGGGTACCTCGACAACGGGTACGACGGTCCGGCCGGCAGCACCTCACCCGGGCTCGTGCAGAGCCTCGGCTACCAACGCATCGGCCCCGTACCACTGTCGTTCGTGCTGCTGCTCGCCGTGACCGCGGCGTGCTGGTTCGCTCTGGCGCGGACCCGGTTCGGCCACCATCTGGTCGCCGTCGGCGGTGATCCGGAGGTCGCCCGGCTATCCGGCGTCCGCAACGACCGGGTCCTGGTCACCGCCCACGTGCTCTGCTCGCTCTGCGCCGGACTCGCCGGGATCTACCTGGCCAGTCGGCTCGGCTCGGGTGCCCCCCGGGTGGGCACCGAGGGCCTCTACGACCTTGAGTCGATCGCCGCCGTGGTGATCGGTGGCACCGCTCTCGCCGGTGGCAAGGGTGGCGTCGTCGGCACGCTCGGCGGCGTGCTGCTGCTCGCCAGCATCGACGCCATCTTCAACCAGCTCGAAGTGGACGCCTTCTTCAAGCAGGTCATCCGGGGGGCCATCATCATCGCCGCCGTGGCCGTCTACGCCCGTCGGGCCATGCGAAAGGCGGCCGTCTGACATGCAACTCGTCCAGCGTCGGCCGCTGCCGCCCCAGCTGACCCGGGTACGCACCGGCGGCCTGCTGCCTCTGCTCGCGATACTCGCGGTGCTGCTGGTTCTGGTCGCCGTGCGTCAGCCCAACTTCCTGGCGCCGGCCTCCCTGATGTCGTTCCTCGGCCGGTCGGCGCCGATCATCCTGCTCGCCGCCGGTCAGTACTTCGTGATCGTGTCCGGCGAGTTCGACCTGTCCGTCGGCTCGCTGGTCACCGCGCAGGTCGTGGTCGCCGCCCGGCTGATCGACAGCGACCCGTCGCGGACCTGGCCGGTGGTGCTGGTGCTGCTCGCCGGTGGGGTGCTCGTCGGGTTGGTCAACGGCCTGATCACGACGCGGCTGCGGGTGCCCTCGTTCATCACCACCCTCGGCATGTTCCTGATCCTCGTAGGAGCGGTCTATCTCTGGTCCAATGGTGCGCCAAAGGGCGGGCTCTCCGAGGAGTTCCGTCGGTTCGGCCGGCGTGCCTTCGAGGACGTGCCGGTGCTCGGCCGCATCCCGTACGCCCTGCTGGTGCTGCTGGTCGTCGCGACGCTCGCGGTGCTGCTGACGCGTTCCGACTTCGGCCGGATCCTGGTCGCGGTCGGGGACAACTCGCGCACGGCGGAGCTGAGCGGCGCCCGGGTACGCCGTACCCGGACCATCGCCTTCATGCTGAGTGGCCTCGCCGCCGCCGTCGCGGCCATCCTGATCGGCGGCTACAGCGGCGTGTCCTTCCAGGCCGGTGCCGGCCTGGAATTCGGCGCCATCACCGCAGTCGTCCTGGGCGGGGTCGCCCTCGGCGGCGGACGTGGCTCGGTCATCGGCGCGATGCTCGGCGCGCTGACCCTCGAACTGCTCTTCACGCTCATGAATTTCTACGGCGTCTCCGGCGCCCTCAGACCGACCGTCCAGGGCGCCATCATCCTGTTCGCCGTGGCGGTCTCGAGCCGACGCTCCGCGTCGAGATAAGGGAATCTCAATGAAACGACGCATGGCGGCCACGGCCGCGCTTCTCCTGGTGTCCCTCGTCGGCTGTGCCACCGACGAGCCCGTAGCGGACCCTTCGGACGGCGCTTCCGCGCCTCCTGCCGGTGCCGGCACCGGCGAGCAGTCGAAATTCTTCGTGCAGGCCGACTACGACAACGAACTCGCGCTGCTCGACGCCGCACCGACCGGCCCGGCCGACAAGCCGTGGGAACAGGTGCTCAACCCGAAGATGGTGGACACCGCCAAGTTCAAGAAGGACGGCCCCCACAAGATCTGCTTCTCGAATGCGGCGTTGAACAACCCGTGGCGGCAGGTCGGCTTCAAGACGATGCAGGCCGAGGTCGAGGCGCAGGGCGACCGGGTCAAGGAGTTCGTCCACGTCGACGCCGAAGGCAAGGACCAGAAGCAGATCGCCGACATCAACGACCTGCTGGGCAAGGGCTGTGACGCCCTCATCGTCTCACCGAACACCACCGCCACGCTCACGCCAGCCGTGACCGCGGCCTGCGACGCCGGCCTGCCGGTCATCGTCTTCGACCGCGGCGTCGACACCGACTGCCCGGTGACGTTCATCAACCCGATCGGTGGGTACGGGTTCGGTCACGTCGGCGCGGAGTTCGTCAGCCAGCAGATGAAGCCCGGCGGCAAGGTTCTCGCGCTGCGTATCCTGCCCGGCGTCGACGTGCTGGAGACCCGGTGGTCCGCCGCGAAGGTCGCGTTCGACAAGGCGCAGGTCGACGTGGTCGGGGTCGAGTTCACCGATGGCGACCCGGCCAAGACCAAGAAGATCGTCAACGACTACATCCAGCGGCACGGCACGATCGACGGCGTCTGGATGGATGCGGGCGCGGTCGCCGTCGCGGCGGTGGAGGCGTTCCAGGACGCCGGTCAGCCGGTGCCGCCGATCAACGGCGAGGACCAGCTCGACTTCCTGAAGATGTGGAAGGACGAGGGGCTCACCGCGATCGCGCCGACGTACCCGACGTACCAGTGGCGTACGCCGATCATCGCGGCGCTGCGGATCCTCGACGGCCAGCAGGTGTCCGACCCGTGGAAGCTACCCCAGCCGACGATCACCCAGGAGAACCTGGACAGCTATCTCGACCCGAACATGCCGCCGCTGCACTACGCGATGTGCGGCTGCACCGACCTGCCGGGTTACCCGCAGCGCTGGAAGTAGGCGTCCGTTGCGTGCCGTCGGTGTCAATCCCTGGGTGTGGACCTCGCCGGTCGACGACGAGGCCCTGACCGCCTTGATCCCGCGGATCGCGGCGCTCGGCTTCGACGCGGTCGAACTGCCGATCGAGCAGCCGGGTGACTGGGATCCGTACCGCGTCCGTGACCTGCTCGCCAGGTACGGACTGGACGCGGCCGGCGTCTGTGCGGTCACCCCGCCCGGGCGGGAACTCGTCAATGCCGCCCCCGCCGTGGTGGAGGGCACGGTGGCGTACCTGGACAGCTGCGTGGACAGCGCGGCGATCATCGGTGCGCCGTGCGTCGGTGGTCCGGTCTACGCGTCGGTGGGCCGGACCTGGCCGATGACGCCGACGGAACGCGCGACCTGCTACTCCGATTTCCGTCGGGCGCTGGTGCCGGTCGCCGACCGGGCCGCCGAACGGGGGGTGTCCATCGGAGTGGAGGCGCTCAACCGGTACGAGACCAGCGTGGTCAACACGATCGAACAGACCGTGGAGATGATCGACGGTCTGCCGTCGAACGTTGGCCTCATGATCGACACCTATCACATGAACATCGAGGAGGCGAACCCGTACGCGGCGCTGGCCGCGGCGGGCCCGCACATCAAGCACGTACAGGTCAGCGGCACCAACCGGGGCGCACCCGGGTCGGATCACCTGGACTGGCCCCGGCTACTCGCCGCCCTGGCCGCCACCGGCTACTGGGGTGCCATCTGCATCGAGTCGTTCACCCCGGACAACGCGACGATCGCGACCGCCGCCTCGATCTGGCGTCCGCTCGCCCCGTCACCGGACCGGCTCGCCGGGGACGGGCTGGCCTATCTCCGGAGCATCCTCGGCTGAGCTGCGCCGCCATCACGCCGGCAGCGGGTCGCCGACGTGATCTCAGTCGAAACTTACGCAGACTGAACTGTTCCACGAGGCCACTGTATCGACCGGCGCCGCGGTCGCGGCCCGGCGAAACCCGGTGTCGGCGTACGGGCCCGGGGAAATATGCTCCGCTTCGACATCCCTCGACGACAGGAGCTGAGATGCGCTTCGACCTGGTCACGGCCCCAGCTCCGGCGCGAGAGCTCACCGTGCGCTGACCCGTGCGACTCGCCGTCGGTGCACCGACGGCGCGGTGCTCCTCGCTGCGGAGCGGTCCCCTGCTGGCCGTTTCCCCTTCCAGTTCGAGGAGCAATCTTGCGTGCCCTGATATCCGCGCGTCTGGGCGCGGACTTCGCAAAACTCTGGACCGCCTCGGCGGTGTCCAACATCGGCGACGGCGTCATCATGGCGGCCGGCCCACTGCTGGTCGCCTCCATCACCGACAGCCCGGCGCTGATAGCCGGTGCAGTCTTCGTACAGCAGCTGCCCTGGTTGTTGTTCGCCCTGCTCAGCGGTGCCTACGTGGACCGGCTCGACCGGCGTCGTCTGGTGGTGGCGGTGAACCAGGTGCGGGCCGTCGCGCTCGCCACGCTGACCGTCACCATCGCCACCGACACCGTCACGGTGGTCGTCTTCTACGCGGTGCTCTTCCTGCTCGGTACGGGGGAGACGCTGGCCGACACCGCCATGGGTGCGCTGTTGCCATCCGTGGTCGCCACCGACCGGCTGCCGAGCGCGAACGCGCGGCTCTACGCCACCTTCACGATCGGCAACCAGTTCGTGGCCAAGCCGTTGGGTGCCGGGCTGTTCGTGATCGCCGCGGCGGCACCGTTCGGCCTCAACGCACTCACGTTCACCGTCGCTGCGGTGCTGCTGGCGAGGCTGCGGCCGGCCCCGGCACCGGCGGCCACGACGCACGCGTCGGTGGTCCGCTCGATCGGCGAGGGGGTGCGGTGGCTGTGGCGACACCGGCTGCTACGGACGCTGGCCCTGAGCATGGGCGTGGGCAACGTCGCCTTCTGCGCGGCGTTCGCGGTGTTCGTGCTCTACTGCCGGCAGCGGCTGGGCGTTTCCGACATCGGTTACGGCTTCCTGCTCACCGCGTTCGCGGTCGGCGGGCTGGCCGGCACGGCGGTGGCGAGCCGACTCGTCCGGACGGTGGGACGAACCGTGGTGCTGCGGGGCGGGCTGGTCATCGAGGTGCTCACGCACCTGGTTCTGGCGACCACGACCGCGGTATGGGTCGTGGTGGTCGTCCTGGTCGTGTTCAGCGCGCACGGCATGGTCTGGGGAGTCACCGTCGCGTCGCTGCGGCAACGGCTGGTGCCGTCCCGGCTGCTCGGCCGGGTCGGCAGCGCGTACGCCGTGCTCGATCTGGGTGGGGCGGCGGTCGGCTCCCTCCTCGGTGGTCTGATCGCCGGCATCTGGGGCGTCACGGCCCCGTTCTGGGTCGCCGGGGTGACGATGGCGGTTGTCGCTCTCGCCGCCTGGCGGCCGCTGAAACAGAGTCCAAACCGGTCGGAGACTATCGAAGAGAGCTGATTACCGTACCATCGGGCTGTTCTTCCCTGGGCGGGTGCGGAGGAGACCGCATGGACGATGTGACCCTCCGAGCCCTGCGGCTGCTGGAGGAGGCGCAGGCCGGTGGCGCGGCCCAGGTGCTGGCGGAGGCGGTCGTGGCGCTACGGGAACCGACCGGGGAACTGCGCGACGGCCCGGCGGCGATGCATTTCGCCCGCGTCGTGGCGCTGACCCGGCTCGGTGACCTGCGTGCCGCGATCGCCGCCGCCGATCTGATGCTTGTCGCCGCCGAGCGGGAGAACAGCGCCGGGTGGCGTTCCTGCGCGCTGTCGCTGCGCGCCGACCGGCGGCTCCGCCTCGGCGACCAGGACATCGCCGAGTACGACATCGAAGCCGTCCTGCGGGACCTCGTCCGCGCGGAGACGGCCCTGCTGGCCGGCGAACCGGATCCGGTGATCGAGGGCAACGCCCGCACCGGGCTGGCGATCGGGTACGCGAAGCTGCGCCTCTACGAGCTGGCGGCGCCACAGTTCCAGGCGGCATACGAGACGACCTGCCGACCCGGATACCCGGGCAACGGCAACCGGGCGATGTGGCTGTGCAACCTCGCGGAACTCAACCTCATGTGGGCCCTGGAGCTGTACCAGGTGGGTCAGGTGGCCGAGGCGGAGAAGCACACCACGGTGGCTGAGGAGCACGCGGCGCGGGCGATGACGGAAGCCTCCGGCCCCAAGGCGGAGGTGTGGCGGCTCTCGGCGGCGCTGTTCGCGGCGTGCGCCCGCGCCGACCGCCAGGACCCCGCCGGTGCGGCGGAGGACATCCCCCGGGTGCTGGCGTCGTTGCGGGAGCACGGCGTCGAACAGCGACACCAGGAGCAACTGCTGTGCCGGCCGTTCCACGCCGTCGCGCTCAGCCGGTCCGGACGGCCGGGTGAGGCGCTGCGGGTCATCGAGGAGGCGGTGACCGGCCTCTCTCCCGACAACGACTGGTTGATCACGGCGGCGCTGCACCGTACGCACGCGGTGCTGCTGGCCAAGACCGGGGCACGCGACGCGTTGCCGGGCCTCACCTACGGCGACGCGCTCGCGGAACTCCTGTGGCGTCAGCGACACCGCTGGCTGCACGCGGCGGTGACCATGCAGTCGTACGACGTGCTGCGGTGGCAGCACGAGCGGGCCGAACGGGCCGCGCGGATCGACCCGCTCACCGGGGTGGCCAACCGGCGTGGTCTGGACAGCTTCCTGGAGCGCCTGGCCGCTCCGACGGCGGCCGGGACGGAACCGGTGGCGGTGCTGATCGTGGACGTGGACCGGTTCAAGGACGTCAACGACTCGTTGGGGCACGCCACCGGCGACGACGTGCTGCGGGCGGTGGCGCAGGTGGTCGCGGCAAGTGTCCGCCGGGACGACTTCGTCGCGCGGCTGGGCGGTGACGAGTTCGTCGCGATCCTGCCGGGAGCGGATCTCGGCGCCGCCGAGCAGGTCGCCCAGCGGGCCGTCGACGCCGTGGCCGGGATGGCGGTGTGGCGGGTGACGGTGAGCGTCGGGGTGGCCGGCGGTTCCGCGTACACCCTCGGAGAGACCCTGGCGCACGCGGACGGTGCGATGTACGCGGCGAAGCGGGCCGGCGGAAACCGGATGAGCAGCCGTCACCCCGGTACCTGACCGCGGATCGCGCCGGGTGCCGCGGCGTCGGCCGGTCCGGCAGGATCGGTACGTGGACAGAGAGCCGGCCGACGTCGCGCCCATCCGGGGGTTCCGCCGCGCGATCCTTCGCAACGCTGGGATGACCTGATCTTCCTGCACTGGCCGGTCGAGCCGGCGCGGGTCGCACCGCTGCTGCCGGCCGGCACCCGCCCCGACACGCTCGACGGGCTGACCTACGTCGGGCTGATCGGCTTCCGGATGGTCGGTCTGGGGCTGGGATTCGGACCCGGCGTACAGCGTGCGCTAGCCCATGCTAGCATTGCTCTCATTACAGTGGGTGAGAGGAACAGCATGGCAGCCCTCAGCATCAGAGATCTCGACGACAGCGTGCGCGACAAGCTGCGCCGCCGCGCTGCGCAACACGGCCGATCCATGGAGGCCGAGATTCGCGACATACTCACTGCGGCAGTTGCCGAGGACGCGCCGGCAAACGACCTGTTCAGCGCACTCACCGATCGATTCACCAGACTCGGTGGGGTCGAGCTGGAACTACCGGCACGTTCCACGGCCCCCCGTGCGGCGGATCTGCCCGAATGATGATCGTTCTCGACACCAACGTCGTCTCCGAGCTCATGCGGGCCGAGCCCGCTCCAGTGGTGCTCGCGTGGCTCCAGCAGAGTTCGAGCACCGGCCTGTACACCACAGCCGTCACCGTCGCCGAGATCCGCTACGGCATTGCGCGGCTGCCGGATGGCCAGCGCCGGGAATCACTGCACCAGGCTGCCAGCGAGATCTTCGCCGCCTTTCCTCGCCAGGTGCTGCCCTTCGACCTCGCCGCAGCCGGCGCCTACGCCGACGTGGTCGCGGTGCGGGAGAAACTCGGCCACCCGATCGATGGGTTCGACGCCCAGATCGCTGCCATCTGCCGCGTCCAGGCCGCCACCCTCGCCACCCGGAACACTAAGGACTTCACTGACACAGGGATCAATGTCGTCGATCCCTGGCGCGGTGCGACCAGCTGAGACGCCGGCACTCCACTGCATGGTCGATCGGCATGAAGGCGCTCCAAGCGGTTGCCGGTGCCAGGAGCTGGAAGATCGGCGCGCAGGCGGCCACCGGGCGCGGACGATTGCCGTCAGTGCTAGCCGGTGGCCGCTCGGGTTGCGCGGCGGATCAGAGGTAGCTGAACAGCGGCGGGAAGAGCAGCACCACGATCCAGGCCCAACCGGCGTACACCGGTAGGTAGCCGGTCTGCCAGCGTTCCAGGGCCGCGAACGGGGTGCGCCGACGGATGAAGCCCAGCATCAACCAGGCCGACCAGGCGAGGTTGGCGAGCAGGATGACGTTCTCACCGAGGGCCGCGGCCTTGTTCGGGGTGGTGCCGTACTCGGTGATCCGCTCGGTGATCGCCCATAACACCAGCACGTCGATGATGAGCGCGCTGACCACGAGGGCGAGCTGCAACCTGTCGAACAGGCCGGGCGGAGCCAGCGGGTCGCGGGCCGAGATCGAGTAGAGCAGCAGCCCCAGCACCACGACCAGCAGCAGGTCGAACAGGATTAGCGCCTCCCGCTCGACGTCGATGCCGGCGGTGGTCCAGACGATGGCGACCAGGAAGGCCAGCAACGCGGCGGTGAACAGCGGCGTGAACAGGCGGGTGAGTACCGGGGCGATGTTCTCGACGACGCTCTGTTTGGCCTCGACGAGCCAGCCCGCCACGACCACCGCGGCCACCACGCCGCACGGCAGCAACCACTCCGAGACGAAGCCCTCCGGGTCGATCCCGATGGCTTGGAAGGTGCCGACCGTGAAGGCGGTCAGCACGCCGCCGCCGAGGGCGATGAGGACGAAGTAGACGAAGCATTCGCCGGTGAATCTGATGAAGTCCATCCGCCGTCGCGACGAGCGTAGATCGTCGGACACGTAGGCCAGGCCGACCACGAGCCACAGGGCTATCGGCAGGTGGATGGTGGTCAGCACCAGCGACTGGGAGTTCTCCGCGAGGGAGTAGATGTTGGCGGCCACCGCGCCGAGCGCGAACAGGGCGACCATCACCCCGATCACCGCCGTGCCGGCCCGGCGGCGCCAGGCCAGGTACGCGGCCAGCCAGGGCAGCGTGAACAGCGCGAAGTTGGGCGCGTAGAAGGCGCCGTCCTGTTGGAAACCCAGGCCGAACAGCGCCGGTAGCTTGATCGACACGGCCGCGCCGACGGCGCACACGATCATCGCGATCAGGTCGCGCCGGGACTGGTTGTCCGTCTCCGGGTCGTCGGTGCCGCCGGTCAGCACCAGTTGCTTCCACAGCCGCTCGGAGTGTTCCCGGGCGAACTCGCGGGACAACTCGTCCAGGCCACCCAGCCGTTTGACCGCGACCAGGAATGCCTCGTCGGGGCGCAGACCGGTGGCGATGAGCTCGTCGACCGAGCCGCGAAGGTGGTCCTCCAACTCCTCGGCGTCGGAGCGTTGCAGTTCCGGGCGGTGCCGCACGTAGTGACGCCACTGGGCGAACTGGGCCTCCAACGCTTCCTGGCCGGGCGCGGTCGTCGCGCTCTCCGGGCCGCGTGGCGCGGTCGTGCCGTCCGGGCCGGGGGACGCCGGGCTGCCGGGCGTGGTCATGCCAGACCTCCGAGGGGAGTCGTGGTCGAGCGACGTACGTCGTCAGGGCCGACCCAGATGGCCTTGAGGGCGCTCACCACGGTGTCCCACTGGCGACGTTGCTCGGCGAGCTCGGCGAGGCCGCTGTCGGTGATGCGGTAGTACTTGCGTCGTCGCTCCCCGGGAACCGACTGCCAGCTCGACTCCACATGACCGAGCCGTTCGAGCCGGTGCAGCAGGGGATAGAGCAACCCTTCGGTCCAGTCCAACTCGCCGTCGGACAGCCCGTTGATGCGTCTGAGGATCGCGTACCCGTAGCTCTCCCCGTCGGCCAGGATGCCGAGCACCATCGGCGTCGCCGAGGCGGCGACGAGATCCTTGGTGACCTTCATGAGATTCTCCCACCACCAATACCTAGAACTACTAGGCATAGTAGTTCTAGGTATTGGTGGGCGCAAGAAAAGCCCGCCGGCAGCACCGGCGGGCCTCTCGTAAGCGCAGTTCAGGGTTGGCCGGGGTGTCCCCGGGCGGCTGTGTCGCTCAGCGACCGCCGCCACGCCCACCGGGCCGGGCCCGGGCGGAGAAGGCCGCCGCACCCGACCGGGCAGCACCGGAGCGCGCCGAGGCGGACCGGCCTGAGCTGGCGGCAACGGAGTGCCCCGAGTTGGCCGCGGACCGCCCTGAGCTGGCCGCAACGGACCGCCCCGAGCTGGCCTGGGCGGGCTTGCCGCCGCGCCGGTTGCGGCCTGCGGGGGCGGGTGACGTCTCGCGTCGGGCGGTCGTTGGTCGGGCGGCCGGCGCGACCGCCAGCGTCCGTTCCCCGGGCGCGAGTTCATGCAGCAGCGCGTCCCCCGGGCGCAGTCGAGTGGTTGTCGCCGCGATGCCGGCCTTGCGGGTCAGTTCGCGTACCTCGGGGGCCTGGGTGTCGGTCATCAGGGTCACGACCGTCCCGGCCGCGCCGGCCCGGGCGGTACGCCCCGAGCGGTGCAGGTATGCCTTGTGCTCCACGGGTGGATCAGCGTGCACGACGAGGGCCACGTCGTCGACGTGGATGCCCCGGGCAGCGATGTCGGTGGCCACCAGCGTCCGCACCGTGCCGTCGGAGAACGCCTTGAGGTTCCTGGTGCGGGCGCCCTGGGCCAGATTGCCGTGCAGCTCCACCGCGGCCACCCCGGCGGCGACCAGCCGGCGGGTGAGGGTCTTGGCGCCCCGCTTGGTGCGGGTGAACACCACCGTCCGTCCGGGCGCGGCGGTCAGGTCGACCAGCACGGCGAACCGGTCCTCGGCGTGCACGTGCAGCACGTGGTGCGTCATCGCGGCGACCGGCGACCTGGTCGAGTCGACGCTGTGCACCACCGGATCGGTGAGGAAACGCCGGACGAGCACATCGACCCCGGAGTCCAGGGTGGCGGAGAAGAGCAGCCGTTGCCCGTTGCGCGGGGTCAGCTCCAGCAGCCGGCGCACCGTCGGCAGGAACCCCAGGTCGGCCATGTGGTCGGCCTCGTCGAGCACACTGATCTCGACGGCGTCCAGGTGGGCGTGTCCGGCCTGCACGTGGTCGGCGAGCCGGCCCGGGCAGGCCACCAACACGTCGACCCCGGCGCGCAACCCGGTGATCTGCGGCCGAGCGGCGACGCCACCGAAGACGGTCATCGTACGCAGCGAGAGCGCCTCGGCCAGCGGCGCCATCACGCTGTCGATCTGGGTGGCCAGCTCCCGGGTGGGCGCGAGGATGAGCGCCCGGGGGCGTCCGGGTCGGCGCGGCGCGGCGGTGGCGGCGAGCCGGGTGAGCACGGCCAGGACGAAGGCGTAGGTCTTGCCCGAACCGGTGCGGCCCCGACCGAGCACGTCGCGACCGGCCAGGGCGTCGGGCAGAGTTGCGGCCTGGATCGGGAACGGCCGGTCCACCCCGGTCGCGGCCAGCACGCGGGTCAGTGCGGCGGGCACGCCCAGCTCGGCGAAGGTCGAAACGGTGGGCGGGGTGGTCTGTTGCTGCGGGCGGCGTGCCGCCATGAAGGCTCCGAACGTAGAAGGGGATGTCCCGCCCGGCGCTGCGGCGCCGGCCGTGGCCTGGCGCGTCGAAGGCCTGGGGCCTGGGGCATCGAAATCGGACCCGCGGTCACGCGGATCGCAGGATCAGCCTACCCGACCGACGGCGGGCAGGCTGCCGGTGAGGTTCAGGAGGGCGCCACGACCCGCCAGCGGCTCTGGCCGCCCATCCACGCCCCGGCCAGGATCTCCGCCGACTTACGGCCGGGGCAGGGGTAGATCTTCGAGCGCCCGGTGCCGCCGCCGGCCCGGGCCTCGACCTCCCAGGACTCGCCGTCGGTGCGGATGTAGACGTCGCGACGTCCGCGCGGGGTGTGGTCGCCGTTCCACCAGTGACGCTCAACTCTCACCTGCTGACCGTATAGCAACCGGTCCGCGAGGGAAACGTTGATGATCTTGGCAGATGCCACCGCCACGCAGGGTGTTTGTCGCCTCGACTCGACGTGTTCGTCCGCGGCTCGGCAGGGGTGACCCGGGCCGCCCGCAGCGGGCCTCGATCGGTGGGGTTGGCGAGTTCCCACAAAATCTGTTGTCCGGAGGTGGCAGTTCCCACGTCTTCCTTACTCGCCGGTAGCGACGAAGGTTGGTTCAACGGGACCCTCGCCGCGGGAGAGTCCCTCCTGTCAGGGACGATCTTCCGGAGGCCTGCTCGGTGTTCAGCCGCATCGCCATCGTCAACCGGGGAGAGGCCGCCATGCGGCTGATCCACGCTGTTCGCGAGCTCAACGCCGAGACCGACGCTCCGCCGATCGAGACCGTCGCGCTCTACACCGAGGCGGAGCGCTCGGCCACCTTCGTCCGCGAGGCCGACCACAGTCACTGTCTCGGACCCGCGTCGGCGCGACCCTACCTGGACCACCGGGTCCTCGAACGGGCGCTGCACGACACCGACGCCGACGCTGCCTGGGTGGGCTGGGGCTTCGTGGCCGAGGATCCGGCCTTCGCCGAACTGTGCGAGAAGAACGGCGTCACCTTCATCGGCCCGAGCCCGGAGGCGATGCGCAAGCTCGGCGACAAGATCGGCGCGAAGCTGATCGCCGAGGAGGTCGGCGTCCCGGTGGCGCCGTGGAGCCGCGGCGCGGTGGAGAGCCTCGCCGCGGCTCAGCGCGCCGCCGCCGAGATCGGCTACCCGCTGATGCTGAAGGCGACCGCGGGCGGGGGTGGGCGGGGCATCCGGGTGGTGCGCAGCGACACCGAACTCGCCGAGGCGTACGAGCGCACCAGCCTGGAGGCGCAGCGCGCGTTCGGCAGCGGTGTGGTCTTCCTGGAGCGGCTGGTCACCGGCGCGCGGCACGTCGAGGTGCAGGTGATCGCCGACGGCCAGGGCACCGCGTGGGCGCTGGGCGTACGGGACTGCTCGGTGCAGCGACGCAACCAGAAGGTGATCGAGGAGTCCGCCTCGCCGGTGCTCTCCGCCGAGCAGACCCGCGAGCTGAAGGAGGCGGCCGAGCGGCTCGCGCTGGCCGTGGACTACCGCGGTGCGGGCACCGTGGAGTTCCTCTACCACCCGGGTGACCGGATGTTCGCCTTCCTGGAGGTCAACACCCGGTTGCAGGTGGAGCACCCGATCACCGAGGCCACCACCGACTTCGACCTGGTCAAGGCGCAGATCCAGGTGGCCGCCGGTGGTCGGCTCGGCGACCGGATCCCGGTCGAGGCGGGGCACGCCGTCGAGGCCCGACTCAACGCCGAGGACCCCGACCGGGACTTCGCGCCGTCGCCCGGCCGGATCGTGCGACTGGTGCTGCCCAGTGGTCCCGGCGTGCGGGTGGACACCGGGGTCAGCGAGGGTGACGTGATCCCCGCCGACTTCGACTCCATGATCGCTAAGATCATCGCGTACGGCCGCAGCCGTGACGAGGCGCTGAGCCGGCTGCGTCGCGCGGTCGCCGAGACCACGGTGATCATCGAGGGTGGTGCGAGCAACAAGAGCTTCCTGCTCGACCTGCTGGATCAGCGCGAGGTGATCGACGCCAGCGCCGACACCGGCTGGATCGACCGGGTCCGCGCTCAGGGCCGCCTGGTCTCCACCCGGCACTCCGGCGTCGCGCTGGCCGCCGCCGCCATCGAGGCGTACGAGGACGAGGCGCACGTCGAGCGGCAGCGGTTGCTCTCCACCGCGCACGGCGGCCGTCCCCAGGTCCAGCACGCCAGCGGTCGGCCGATCGACCTGAAGCTGCGCGGCGCGACGTACCGGGTCTCGGTCGCGCAGACCGGCCCGCACCGGTTCCGGGTCGGCGTCGGTGACACCTCCACGGTGGACGTCGAGCTGGAACGCTTCGACCAGCACAGTGGCCGGATCCTGGTCAACGGCCGGCGGTTCCGGCTGGTCACCGACACCCACGGACCCGTCCACCTGGTCGAGGTGGACGGCATCACGCACCGGGTCAGCCGGGACGAGGGCGGCGTACTGCGCTCCCTGTCACCCGCGCTGGTCGTCGCGACCCCGCTCGCGGTGGGCGACGAGGTCGAGGCCGGCGCGCCGGTGCTGGTCCTGGAGAGCATGAAGATGGAGACCGTGCTGCGCGCCCCGTTCGCGGCGAAGGTGCGCGAGTGCCTGGTCTCCGTCGGCAGTCAGGTGGAGACCGGCGCACCGCTGTTGCGCCTGGAACCGCTCGGTGACGGCGCCGCGAGCGAGGCCGCCGAGTCCACGGCCGTCGACCTGGAGCTGCCGCCCGAGCCCACCGGGCTCTCCGCCGGAGACCGCGTGGCACGGGGCATCGCCGAGCTGCGCAGCCTGCTGCTCGGCTACGACCTGGATCCGCGGGACGAACGCCGAGCCCTCGCCGGGTACCTGGCAGCCCGGGCCGAGCTGCCGCACCGGCCGCTGGAGGAGGAGGTCGAGCTGCTCCAGGTCTTCGCCGACCTGTCCGAGCTGAGTCGCAACCGTCCGGCCGGCGAGGAGACCAAGACCGACACCCGGGTGCACAGCCCGCGTGAGTACTTCCACAGCTACCTCCAGTGCCTCGACGTCGAGCGGGCGGCCCTGCCGGAGACGTTCCGCCAGCGCCTCGCCCGGGTGCTCGCCCACTACGGCGTCGAGGACTTCGAACGGACGCCGGAGCTGGAGGAGGCCGTCTTCCGGATCTTCCTGGCCCAGCAGCGGACCGCGGCCGATGTGAAGGTGATCGTCACCTTCCTGCAACGGTGGCTGACCGAGCCGCCGCCGGCCGCCAGCCTGCGGGAGTTGGTCGGTCAGGCGTTGGAACACCTGATCTTCGCCACCCAGCGCCGCTTCCCGGTGGTCGGCGACCTCGCCCGCAGCGTGGTGTTCCGTTGGGCGGCACAGCCGATGCTGCGCCGCAAGCGGGCGGAGGTGTACGCCGACGTTCGCGGCAACCTGCGTTATCTCGACCGTGCCCCCGGCGCGGCGGACCGGGCCGAGCGGATCGCGACGATGGTCGCCTCACCCGAGCCGCTGGTCCGGCTGCTCGCCCAGCGCATCGGCCGGCCGGGCGTCGACCACGGCCCGATGCTCGAGGTGCTCAGCCGCCGCTACTACGGCAGCCGTGGCGCGGACGGCGCCCGAGCCGTCGAGGTGGCCGGGCAGTCGTTCTTCACCGCAGGGTACGACCGGGACGGCGAGCGCTTCCGCCTGGTCGCCGCGGCCACGGATTTCGCCGGCCTGCCGGCGACCCTGACGAAGGTCGCCGAGCTGGTCGCAGCGGGTGGCGACGGTGCCGGCCCGGCGTCGCCGGTTCCCGGCCGGGATGCCGCGCCGTCAGTCGCCGACGTGTACCTGACCTGGGCCGAGCAACCCGATGTGGAGGCGATGGCCGCGACCCTGCGGGAGGTGCTCGACCAGGCCGGGCTGCTGGACCTGCTCCAGCGGGTGACGATCTCGGCGGCCGGGCGCAACGGCGCCGAGATGCACCACCACTTCACCTTCCGGCCGGAACTCGGTGAGGACCGGGTGATCCGGGGCCTGCACCCGCTGATCGCCCAGCGTCTGCAACTGCCCCGGCTACGCAACTTCGACCTGACCCGGCTGCCGTCGGCCGACGAGGAGGTGTACCTCTTCCACTGCGCCGCGCCGGACAATCCGGCCGACGAGCGGCTGGCCGCGATGGCTCAGGTACGCGACCTCACCCCGCTGCGCGACACCGACGGCCGGATCCTGGCGCTGCCCGCGGTCGAGGGCGCGCTCGACGCCTGCCTCGACGCGATCCGCAAGGTACAGGCGCAGCGCCCGGCGAAGAAGCGATTCGACACCAACCGGATCACCCTTTTCGTCTGGCCGCCCAACGACCTGAGCATCGAGGAGCTGAACACCGTCGCCCAGCGGGTGTTGCCGATCACGGCGGACGCCGGGTTGGAGGAGGTGCTGTTCCTCGGCCGCCAGCGGCACCAGGACACCGGCGAGCTGACCGACATCGCGGTGCAGATCTCCTACGACGAGGGCATGCGGATCTCCGTCACCGAGCCGACGGCGGAGCTGATCCAGCCGCTCGACGACTACCGGCAGAAGGTGCTGTCGGCTCGGCGGCGCGGCACGACCTACCCGTACGAGCTGACCGAGATGTTGGCCGGCCGCAACGGCGGTTTCGTCGAGTACGACCTGACGGACTCCGGCGAACTCGTCCCGGTACAGCGGCCGAAGGGACACAACCGGGCGGGCATCGTGGTTGGTGTGGCGAGCACGCCCACCGAGCGCTATCCGGAAGGTGTCACCCGGGTGGTGCTGCTCGGCGACCCGACCAGGGCGCTGGGCGCGCTGGCCGAGCCGGAGTGTGCCCGGGTGATCGCCGCGCTCGACCTGGCCGAGCGGATGCGCGTACCGGTCGACTGGTTCGCGCTCTCGGCCGGCGCGCGGATCTCGATGAGTTCGGGCACCGAGAACATGGACTGGGTGGCCGCCGCGCTCAGGCGGATCGTCGAGTTCACCCAGGCCGGTGGCGAGATCAACATCGTCGTCGCGGGAATCACCGTGGGCGCCCAGCCGTACTGGAACGCCGAGGCGACGATGCTCATGCACACCCGGGGCATCCTGGTGATGACGCCGGATTCGGCGATGGTGCTGACCGGCAAGCAGTCGCTGGACTTCTCCGGTGGGGTCTCCGCCGAGGACAACTTCGGCATCGGCGGCTACGACCGGGTGATGGGCCCCAACGGTCAGGCCCAGTACTGGGCGCCGAACCTGCGCGGTGCCCACCAGGTCCTGATGGCTTACCACGACCACGCCTACGTGGCGCCTGGCGAGAGCCGGCCACGTCGGGCCGTCACCACCGACCCGGTCGACCGCGACATCTCCGACTACCCGCACAGCGTGCCGGACAGCGATTTCACCACCGTCGGCGAGATCTTCTCCCGGGAGCGCAACCCCGACCGCAAGAAGGCGTTCGACATCCGTACGCTGATGCGGGCCCTGGCCGACCAGGACCATACGGTCCTGGAACGCTGGGCGGGCATGGCCGACGCCGAGACGGCGGTCGTGCAGGACGTGCACCTCGGCGGCATCCCGGTGTGCCTGCTTGGCATCGAATCCCGCTCGGTGCCCCGGCGCGGGTTCCCGCCCACCGACGGTCCGGACACCTACACCGCCGGCACGCTCTTCCCGCGCTCGTCGAAGAAGACGGCCCGAGCGATCAACGCGGCCAGCGGAAACCGGCCGCTGGTGGTGCTGGCCAACCTCTCCGGCTTCGACGGCTCGCCGGAGTCGATGCGACAGTTGCAGCTGGAGTACGGCGCGGAGATCGGCCGGGCGATCGTCAACTTCGATGGGCCGATCGTCTTCTGCGTGATCTCGCGGTACCACGGTGGCGCGTTCGTGGTCTTCTCCAAGGCGCTCAACCCGAACATGACGGTCCTCGCCGTGGAGGGTTCGTTCGCCTCCGTCATCGGCGGCGCGCCGGCCGCAGCGGTGGTGTTCGCCGCTGACGTCAACGTCCGTACCGCCAAGGATCACCGGGTGGCCGAGCTGGAGGCCCGCGTGGCGGCGGCGACCGGCGGTCAGCGGGCGGCACTGGTGACGCAGCTGATGGACGTGCGGGCGTCGGTGCGGGCGGAGAAGCTGGCCGAGGTGGCCGCCGAGTTCGACGGCGTGCACAGCATCCAGCGCGCGGTCGAGGTCGGCTCGGTGGACGCCATCATCCGGCCCGAGGAGTTGCGTCCGCAGCTCATCGCGGCCGTCGAGCGCGGCCTGGCGAAGGCGGCTCCGCCGTCCTGACCTGTCGGGCACGTCGGCGGCGGGACACGGTCCGGCCGTCGGCGTGCCACCATGGGGCGTGCCCGAGGACCGGAAGCCGCCGATCGCGTTCGAGACCACCTGCACCGTCGCGGCCCCGCCCGACGTGGTGTACACGCACCTGGCCGATCCGCGCAGCTACATCGGACTGTCGCCGCTGATCGTGGCGGTCGACGACGTGCGGCACGGTCACGACGCCGAGGGCCGCGCGACCGCCGAGTACGTCGCCGTCGAGCGGTTCCGGCTGGTCGGGCCGTTGCGGTGGGACAACCGCATCCGGGTACGCATGGTGTCGACGCCGCCGCACGGCCCGCTGGTCAGCCAGGTGCGCAGCCCGGGCTGGGTGTCCCTGCGGGCCGTGGTGGAGCTGACCCCGGTACCGGAGGGCACCCGGGTCGACGAACGGGTCACCGCCCACGCACCGGCGCCGTTGCGGCGGTTCGTGGCCGGCCAGGCCCGGCAGGTCGCGGCCCACCGGGCGGCCGAGCTGACCCGCCGCATGGCGACGTAGCCGCACCCGGCCCACTGCCGGCGCGCCCCCGACCCCGAGGGGTTCGGGGGCGGCTCCTCACCAGGCCCAGACCGTCGGTTCGGCGAACTGGAAACTGTCGGCGACGAGATGTGGCGTGGCAGCGGTGAGCAACGGCTGGCCCGCACTGTCGAGGATCCTCACCCCGGCGACTGCGCGACTGTCGACCTCGAAGGTACCGACGCCGTCGGTGAGCGGACCGTCGGTCACCGGAGACCCCCTCGCGTCGATCAGCTCGGCGCGCGTCGCCGACTCCGGCCCGGCCACCAGGACACCGGTGGTCTCGCCCTGCATCGCTACGGCGACAAGATCGGCGCTACCGACAGCTGTGCTGTCGACGGTCAGAACCGCCGGCTCCGGTCCGGCAAGCGCGACGGCGGCCGCCTTGAGCAGCGCGGCGGCCGACACCGGAGAGGCGATCGGGCCGAGACCCCGCACCTCCAGCGACAGGTGATCAGCACGAGCCGTGCGGCGCGCACTGAACGCCCCCACGCCCGGCTGCCCCAGAAGGCTCGCAAATCGGTCACGCGGCGCGGCGGAGGTCGACATGGCCGTACGGTAGCCAACCGGCCCGCGGCGCTCTACGTTGGTAGCCCGATCAGGGTGTGGACACGGGAAGCCGGTTGGGGTGGACGATGCTGGACATCGAGCGGTTCGACCTCGACGAAATCGCGTTCGCACTGTCGGACCAGAATCTCTACGACGAGCATCGGCACCTGATCAACCCGGAGACCGGCGAGATCGTCCTGTGGACTCGGGAGGGTGGCGTCGACGGCACGAACCCGATCGATCTCGACGATCTGGGTCTCCCCGCGATCCGACCTTACCGTCGTACATCTGGTACCAGGACATGGCCGACTTCACTGACCTCGTCAGCGACGACCGAGCAGCCCGCCGACTCGCCCGCGCGATCAACGGCCGCGGCGCGTTCCGCCGGTTCAGGGACGAGCTGAACGAGGAGAACCCACACCTCCTGCAGGCCTGGTAGGACTTTCGAGATACCCGAGCAGCCCGCCGGGCGGTCGAATGGCTACTCGACGAATCGCTGATCAGCCAGCAAACTGCAGAGCGCTTCTTCGCCGAGCATCCCGATCAACCAGTCCCCTGACTACGGCCCGGCACAGCGATGCGGAAGGTTCAGCCGCCTGCAAAGCCGGCATCGGCCGGCCACGCGCCGTGAACCATCGGATCCCCTGGCACGTCCGTCAGGCTGCTTCGGACAACTCCACAGCGCCGTTTGCCACCGACAGATGAAACGTCAACCCGGTGACGGCGGTCATCCGCGCCAACTCCTTCAGAGTGGGCGTCTTCTCGCCGCTCTCCAGCCGGGCGACGTTGGGCTGGTGGACCGCGAGCAGATCGGCCAACTGCTGCTGGGTCAGGCCGTGCTCGGCCCGGTAACGGACCAGAGTGATCGCCACCTGCCGGGCGAACACTCCCTCGTCCCACGCCTGGCGGAATGCCGGGTCCTGCCGCTGCTCGGCGATGACAGCATCCAGCGGCACCATGTCGGAAAGGTTCATCAGTGCCCCTCCTCATCCTGCTCGATCTTGTTGAGCCGATCCTCCGCGCTGCGGACGGCACGGACGAAATCGCGCGGCCTGACGGCCGCTTCCGGACCGATCGCCCCCACCACGAAGATCACGTCCCCCATCTGGCGGTAGAACGCCCGCCACGGACTTCGCCCGGCCCTCGGCCGCAACTCACGCAGCCGATCGGCATCCTTGATCGCACTGGAATGCGGAAACGGCAGCGTCGGCCCCAGTGCCTCCAGCTTCTGAAAGGCGTTGACGACCGCGACTCGCTCCGGAGTCGGCAACGCTGCCAGCTCCGCGACCGCCTCGGGGTGCACCACCACAGACCCCACCAGCCGACTATACCATAAATTGTATAACGCTATTCGCAAGCCTGGTCTCGAACACTCGGACCCGGGCGCCATCAACGCGAGCCGTGGCGCAATCCGCCGAGGTCGACTCGGCCGACGCCAGGAGTCGCCAGCGGGCTCGTTCCCCGACCGGCGCAGTCTCATCTCGGCCTCGAATGCCTCTTCGCGGTAGTCAAGTGTCGGAAAAAGCCAGATGCAGCAAGCCCTGCGCGGTGCGGGCCGTCCCGCGCATGCCGGCTCGGTGGTGGCGTAACTTTGACTCGCCTGCGCCATGGCAACTCTTGATCGGAGCCAACATGCGGGAGGTTCTGCGCCGCTCGGTACGGGCGATCCTGTGGGACGACCTTGACCGGCTTGTATTGATCAAGAGAACGAGGCCCGGCCAGAACCCTTACTGGACTGCGCCCGGTGGTGGCCTTGAACCTACTGATGCTTCCCTCGCTGCGGCTCTACGCCGGGAGCTGCGGGAGGAGTTGGGCGCGGAGGTAGAGCAGCGTAGTCAGGTGTTCTTGTTCAGCTCGCCGTCGGCCGATGGGGTGTCCGTACAGCACTTCATCTCCTGCCGGCTTACGCGGGTTGAAGAGAGCGCCCGCACAGGTCCGGAGTTCACCGACCCGAGCCGCGGTGGCTATGCCATGGACCGGGTGGGGGTCGACCGCCTTCCTGAGGTGGATCTGAAGCCTGAGGCCTTGAAGGATTTCATCCTCGCGAACACTGAGGCGTTGCTATCGGAGTTCAGCTGACGAGGGCAGATCCCTGGCAGTCCAAGAGTGGTTGAGGGAAGCCTTCCTGGTCGCTGGCGAGCGAGGCGGAGGAGCCCGGTATCCCGGGCTCCTCCGCCTCCTTCCGGAGCACTCAGGCCGGCTGGGGAATCAGCCGGGCGGCTTCGGTGATGAGGTCGGGAAGCTCGGCGGGTGTGCGCAGGGCCGCTATGCCCTCTACCGGTACCCACCGTGCGCCGCCAACCTCTTCGGCTTGGGCCGTCAGGTCGCCACCGGTTGCCTGGCAGACGTAGACGAAGTCGATATGTCGGTGGGGTCCGACCTTACGGTCTTCGATGTCCATCTCGATGATGGCGAACGGGCTCGGGATGCTTCGTACGGCGGGGTGCCGGAACGGCTGTGGGCCAAGGATGTCGGCGACGATCCCGGTCTCCTCGTGCACCTCGCGCAGTGCCGCTTCGGCGGGGTCCTCGTTGGGATCGACATGTCCGCCGGGGTACAGCCACAGGTCGATCTTGTTGTGGTGCACGAGCAGGACGTGGCCCTCGTCGTTGAAGACGATGGCTGAGCTGGTGAAATGACGGATCATGCTCGGGTCTCTCCCTGGGCGATCTGGGCTACGCGGTCGGCTATCCACGCTACGGTCGCGTCGGTCATTCCGGGGTGAACCGGCAACTGCACGGTGGCCGTGGCGAGGTGTTCGGCGTTGGGGCACTGGTTGGCGTAGGGCTGGAAGATGGGCTGGTGGTACAGCGGCCGGTAGCGCCACCTGATCGAGTCGGGTGGTAGTCCGGCGGCCTCGAACGCGGCGGCGACCTGCGGGATGCGGTCTTTGATGGTGAGGACGAGGTTGTAGTAGTTCGGCTTGTCCTGGACGCCGTACGGCAGTTCCCGCAGCAGACCGCCCGGCGGTAGCGCGGCGAGGATGCGTTGGGCGTTGCGACGACGTCGGTCGAGCTGGCCGTCGAGCAGCTTGAGCCGGCGCAGGCCGATGGCGGCCAGAGGGCCGGCGAGCTTGTAGTTGACGCCGTGGGTGGTGCCGCGCAGGTGGCCGAGGTGGGTGTACCAGTCGATGCGCTCACCGAGCTCCTCGTCGTCGGTCAAGACGAAGCCGCCCTCACCGGTGGATAGGAGCTTGCGGTCATGGGTGGAGAAGCAGCCGACTGCGCCGCGGGTGCCGGCGAACTGGTTGCCGACTCGGGTGCCGTGGGCTTGGCATGCGTCCTCGATGACCGGCACTCCCGCCTGGGCGAGAAGGTCTGCGCTGGCTCGCTCGTCGTTGGGGTAGCCCCAGAGCGGCAGCGTGATGGCGGCGCTGGTGCGTCCGGTGAGCTTGCGCTGGATATCGGCGGGTTCGAGGGCGAGGGATTCAGGCAGGGTGTCGACGGGGACGGGCGTGGCTCCGCAGGTGAGCACCGGCATGGCCGTCGGCAGGGGCGCGGTGGCCGGAACCAGGACCTCCGTGCCGGGCCGGACGCCAAGGACGATGAGCGCGGCGTGCAGCGCGGAGGTTCCCGAGTTGACAGCGATGGCGCGGCGGGCACCGAAGCGCTTGGCGAGCGCCTGTTCGTAGATGGCGAGAACGGGGGCGCCGCCGGAGAGGCGGCCGTCGTCGAGGGTGGCGCGGATTTCGTCGAGTTCGCCGCAGGGTGCCGGGGTGTACCGGTCGTCGACGGGGTTGAGGACGTCGTGGCTGCTACTCGTCATAGGTCAGCACCACCTTGATGGTCTCCTCGGGGCGCTGGGCGATCAGGTGGTACGCCGTGGCCGCCTCGCTGAAGGAGAAGCGGTGGGTTACCAGGCTGTCGACGTGCACCCGCCCGGTGATGACCAACTCTCGGGCGGTGGCGCTGAGTCGGGGCAGGTCCCAGGTGGGGTGGGCGCGTTGTGGGCAGCCGTTGACGGTCATGGAGGAGACCAGGGTGATGCGGTTGCGGTGGTACTCCTCGCCGAGCCGTAGGCCGTTCTGGTCGCCGTGGTAGGAGGCGACGGTCGCGACCCGGCCGCCGACCCGGACGCAGCGGATCGCCTCGTGCAGGCCGCGGTAGGAGCCGGAGGCTTCGATGGCGACGTCGGCGCCCTGCGGGCCGCAGAGCTTGCGGACCTGCACGGCGACGTCGTCAGCGGTGGCGGCGTGCACGGGTGTGATGCCGAGGGAGTGGGCGGTGTCAAGGCGCAGCGGGTAGCGGTCCACCCCGATGACCTTGGCGGCTCCGGCGAGCCGTGCGAGTTGGCCGGCGAGGAGGCCGACGGTGCCGAGCCCGACCACGACGACGGTGTCGCCGAGGCGCACCTCGGCGTCGTGGACGCCGCCGAGGGCGACGCGCGCCAGGATGAAGAAGACGGCGCGTTCGGGGTCGACACCGGCCGGCAAACGGCTGGCGACGGCAGCGTCTGCGGGAACGATGTGCGCGGTGCCGTGCGGTCGGTCGAGGGTGACATGATCGCCGATGTTGACTTTGCCGACAGCGGCCTCGCCGATGGCGGTGACCCGCGCGATGGTCTCGTAGCCGGGCGCTACCGGAAAATCCCTGCCGGCACCGTCGAGGAAGATGCGTCGCTGTGGGTCCCACGACCGGTGCAGCGCGGCGGCGTCTCCGGCTACCCAAGCCATCTCGGTGCCGTGGCTGATGCCGGAGACGACCGATTCGGCGTAGACGTCGTCGGGGCCGAGTGTGGGCAGATACTCGCGGACGATCTCGACCTGACCCGGTCCAGTGATCATGACTCTGCTGCAAGGAGGCGCGTGGGCAGTGCGTGGCTGAGCGACGTCGGTCTCGGTCATGACCTCTCCAGGGCTGGTAGGCGGGCGAGGAGCGCGTCGACGTCTTCGTCGTTGAAGGCGTCGAATGCATTGGTGTCGAGCCGGATGATTCGGCTGGCGTAGTCATGAAGCGGTGTGTCGAAGGCTCGGGCGATGTGTTCGAGGTAGGCGGTGGACAGCGCGGCTTCCATGGGTCTGCCGCGTTGCGCGATCCGGCGGGCCAGGACCGGCGCTGGCGCGGTCAGGGCGATGAGAAGGTCGGGTCGTGCGGCGGCGTCGCTCCAGGTCGCGCAGGTTTTCCTTACTCGACTGGCGTCTTCGGGCGGCAGAGTGGTGTGGGCGAAAACGACCTGCTGCGCCATGGACCAGTCCGCCACGACGGATGTGCCCTGGATGAGCAGGTCGCGGATCTCGCGAAGCTGCGCGACGCGGAGCGCCAGGAAGGTCAACTCCACCTGGAGAGTCAGGGCCACGGGACGGGTCTTTCCCGAGGCGTACAGCTTCGGGAGATAGGGGTTGTCGGCGAACGGGTCGCGCATCAGATGCGCTCCGAGGCGCTCGGCGATTCGGTGTGCGAGGGTCGTCTTGCCGGCGCCTGTCGGCCCGGCGAGTCCGATGAACATCAGCGCCTGCCCGTTGGCCGGAGCGCCCTTTGTCCGGTCGGTTCTGGCCTTGGCTGTTCCGTCATGACGGCGTGTCCTTTCATGCCAACTCCGGCGAGGAAGCTGGCGAGGAAAGGGCTCGCCGACGACCCTTCCGCCGGGAGGTGGTCCTCGGGGTCGGGGCGCCAGTGAGACACCGGGACAAGCGCGGCGCCGCCTGGGCGCGATGCTGCGCCGGGTTGGGGCGCGACCATGGCGAAGTCACCGAACAGCGCTTGGACATCGGCGAGGTGGCGGAGTTGCAGTGGGGTGGGGGTGCGCTGGTAGAGCCGCTGCACCTCCTCAGTCTGGTTGGTCGCTGCGCCGGAGGTCGCGTGGGAGATGACGAGGGCGCTGCCGGGACTCGCGGCGGCGCGAAAGGGTTCCACGATGGCGTTGACATCGCCGGGGATGAAGTGCAGGACGGAGACGAACAGGATGGCCACCGGGCGGGCGAGGTCGATCAGCCGCTGGGTGGCGGGGTTGTTGAAAATGAAGTCCGGGAAGCAGATGTCTGCCTGTATGACGTCCACTCGCGGATCGACTCCGAGCAGCGCTCTGGCGTGCGCCACGGCTACCGGCTCGACATCGACGTAGAGCACCCGCGCGTCGGCGTTGACCGAGTGAGCGATGTCGTGGACGTTGCCGACGGTCGGTATGCCCGAGCCGAGATCGATGAACTGCCGTATGCCCTGCTGCAGCGCGTATCGGACGGAACGGCGCAGAAACGCTCGGTTGGCCCGGGCAGCGTCCGCCACGTGGGGCGCGACGGCGAGGACGGCGTCGGCTGCTTGACGGTCGGCGGCGAAGTTGTGGCTGCCGCCAAGGAAGTAGTCGTACATTCGCGCGGCGTTCGGGCGGCTCAGATCAAGCTCGGAGGGTGCCCAGCTCATCGCCTCAGTTCCCATGGTCGTTCCCCTGGTGCCGGTTCGGGCGCTCGTGGTCGCCCTCGGTGGTGGTCGCTGCGCGATGCTTGTGGCGGTGTCCTGGGTGCTCATCGGTACACCGACACGGCGGTCTCGCCGATGAGGTCTTCGACGGCGCAGACGATCCTTTCGGTGGCGGGTGTGTGATGTCCGGCGCGGGCGAGCATCTGACGGAGCCGCTCGCGCAGGTCGGTGTCGAAGCCGTCGAGGTACAGCTCGGATTCGAGCCGTAGGGCCCGTAGGAGACCGGCGAGGGCGTCGGTCTGCGGGTCGGGGTCGTCGTAGCCGAGGACGCCATAGCGCAGGCGCCCGCGGACGCGGTGGATGACCGCGGGGTCTGTCGGCGGGTACGCGGTGACCCGGCCGAGCATGCGGCGTCTGGTGACCTGCTCGACCATGCCTCCGGCGATGAGCCCGGCGGTGACCTTGTCGTAGGCGTGCTCGCCGAGCAGCCGCACGGCCTCACGGACCGACAGCGCACGGTGGTGGCGGGCCAGGAACGTCAGCGCCCAGTCGGCGACCGGGTCGCCGGTGGGTTGCCGGTGCACGGCGATGGCGGCGTCGCCGACGACGCGGACCCGCTCGATCGGCGCTACCAGGTTGGCGAGGATGGCCCCAGCCAGCGCGAGCGACAGGGATGGCAGGTGAGCCAGCGGAGCGCCGCAGTCGTTGTGGGTCAGCACGAACAGCTCGACGCGCAACGGGAGGCGGACCGGCGGGGTGTCGAATGCGGCGTGGCTCATGGCGGCTCACCTGGTCGACTCAGCGAGATGGCGCAGCCGGTGATGCACCCCGCCGTAGGGACTCGCGCCCGCCAGGACAGCTTTGGTGAGGGCCGCGTGCATCGTGTACAGCGGATCGCAGACGTTGCCGGGTGCAGCGCGGCCGGCCTGGGAGACGAGCTGGTAGGCATCAAGCAACTCCAGCCCGGTCAGGTGTGCCGCCCAGGTCACCAGGTCGTGCTGGCTGATCCGGTACGCGTCCTCCAGAGGCCGGGCGGCGCCGATCGAGACGATCCGGTGGTCGGTCTCAATACGCGGCCATGGTGTAGCCATGCCTTTGATCAGGTCGACGGCGACGGTGACGTTCATGGCAGTTTCCACCGCGACGCCGCACACCTCGCCCTGGCCTTGGCGGGCGTGGCCGTCGCCAATAGCGAACAGCGCGCCGGGGACGTTGACGCCGAGGTAGACGGTGACTCCCGGACGGATCTCCGGAGTGTCGAGGTTCCCGCCGTGGGCGTCAGGCACGATCGTGGATCGCACTTCCCCACCGGCCGGAGCGACTCCCACCGTGCCGAGCATCGGCTCCAGGGGCATGACGACCGCGTGGTCGGAGCGGCGGGCGTGGAAGGTGACGGTGTCGGCGGCGGCGTCGATGGTGTAACGCCACACGCGTTCCTCGATCGGCGGGTGCAGCATCGCCGTGGTGTGGGTGCCGGTCAGCGCCCCGAAGTGCGGGAACGTGGCGGACATGCCCCAGTCGCGGGCGGGAGTGATGGCCGCGAAGTGCAGCGCGAGAGTGTCGCCGGGCTCCGCGCCTGCGACGTGGAAGGGGCCGGTGACGGGATTGAACGCCTGGCACACCTTCGAGGGCAGGTCATCGACAGTGCGGATGGCGCCACCGAAGCAGTCCTCGGTGCTGGTGACCAGGAGGCTGCCGGGCGTGATCTCGGCGACCGCCGGGTGGGTGCCGAAGGTGTGGCGCAGTTCGTTCTCGCTCGGCTGGTAGGTGACGGTGTTGGTCATGCCGAGTCCCGTCCGTCTGCGAGGCCGGACAGCTGGGGCCGGCGGCCGGCGGCGTACAAACCTGCCAGGGTCAGTAGGCCGAGGGTGAGCCAGACGAAGCCGAGGCGTTGCGCGGCCACGTTGGCGTTGACCACGACGTAAGCGAGGATCGTGAACCCGATTCCCGGAAGGATCAGGTGCGCGACGTAGTTCCGGCTGCAGCGGCGGACCAGGTAGTGCCAGACGACGGCGAGGTGCAGGACGAGGAACGCGGTCAGCGCGCCGAAGTTGATCAGGCTGGACAGCAGCGTGATGCCGTCGGTGCGCCAGTTCATGTACAGGCCGATCGCCAGCGACACCAGCGCGGTGAGAGTGATGGCGTGGGTGGGCACGCTGTGACGCACCGAGACCGTGGCCAGGAACTTCGGCAGCTGCCGGTCGCGGGCCATGGCGTACAGCAGCCGCGAGGTGGCGACCTGCGCGACGAGAGAGTTCGCCACGCCCCAGGCGACGGCGGTGGCGACCGCGCACAGGGTGGCGAGCCAGGGGCCACCGGCGATACGCGCGGCGTCGTAGAACGCTGTCCCGTCCGGGTCGCCGTTCGCCACGAGGCCGCCCGGTTCGGGCACCAGCAACGCGGCCATCCAGGTCTGGGTGATGAAGAGCAGTCCGGCCACGCCAAGCGCGGCGGCCATCGCCCGGCCGATCTGCCCCGCGCCGCCCTTGTTCTCCTCGGCCAGCATCGAGATGCCGTCGAAGCCGAGGAAGCTGAGCACAGCGATCGACACCGCGCCGAACACCAGCGCCCAGGTGAACGTGTCAGGGTTGTAGAGCGGCGTCCACGAGAAGCCCTGTCCCTTGCCCTGCGCGAGAGCACGACCGGCTGCGGCAAGGAAGGTCACCAGTACGATCACCTCGCCGATGAGCATCACGCGGGTGACGAGGGCCGTCATCCGCATTCCCCGGTAGTTGATCAGCGTGTTGAGCAGCACGAAGCCGACCAACCAAGCCCAGACGGGGACCACCGGTACGGTGGAGTGCATCGCGACCGCCGCGATCAGGTACAGCAGGCTCGGCACCAGCACGTAGTCCAGCAGGATGGCCCAGCCCGCGAGGAAGCCGACCGGTGCGCCGATTCCCCGGCCCGCGTAGTTGTAGACGCTGCCTGCCAGCGGGAACGCCTTGACCATCTGGGCGTACGAGGCAGCGGTGAACACCAGCGCCACCATGCCGACCACGTAGGCCAGCGCCACCATCCCGCCGGCGCCCGCGTAGACGGATCCGAAGATGCCCATCGGTGCGATCGGCACCATGAACACCAGCCCGTAGAAGAGCAGGTCGGCGAAGCCGAGTGAGCGGCGCAGCTCCGGTCGGTACCCGAACCGCGACGAGTCTGGCGACACCTGCGCCACGCCGATCTCCGGTGGCGGCGCTGTCTGCCTCGTGTGCATGGTGTGTCGTTCCTTCCTGTCGGTCATCGATGCCGGCGCGCTCGCGGCGGTGATGGATCTGGCCAGGCGGCGGCAGCGGCTCAGGCGGCAGACGCATAGCCAGGCACTGCTGGATCGGCTGCTAGAGGCGCCAGACGATGGACAAGTCCTGGGCGCAGCCACCGACCCGCACGGCGACGAACAAGCGGCGGAAAATGCCGCCGAGTTCCTCAGGTGCCGCGTCCGCCACCAATGCCGGCGCTGGTGCCGCCACCGCCTCCAGGACGAGCTGTTCGATGGCCTCGGCATCCACGGCGGTCAGCCGGCAACCGCAGGGTCCTCGGTAGGCGCGCTGGCCGAGCATTCGCGCGGGCTGCAGCGATGTGCCGCAACCGCGGCAGAGCAGCAGTCCTTCAAGGGTGAAGACCGTCGAGACAGGCAGTTCGGACTGCGCTGGCCGTTCACCGCTCCGGCGGGATGCGGCGCGGCGAACGCGGTCGCGCAGGACGCCGCTTCGCACGTCTATGGCCACGGGGCACCTCCACCATCACCGCTGCTCGCGAACGCGAGGGCTGTCCACGGCGGTGGAGGTCTGGCGAACTTCCGATCGCCCGATCCATCGCCGTGGTTGTCTATGCGACCAGCCTGCGGGTCCGGCCTGTCCCGTGA
Organism: Micromonospora sp. ATLC16; assembly: GCF_057196645.1. Taxonomy (NCBI): domain Bacteria; kingdom Bacillati; phylum Actinomycetota; class Actinomycetes; order Micromonosporales; family Micromonosporaceae; genus Micromonospora; species Micromonospora sp. ATLC16. Next base: position 71,384 of record NZ_JBXUOW010000008.1, on the reverse strand, counting down.
CCACGCGTGGACGTTCTAGTGTTGTCCTAGTTTCAGCTCGTCTGCGCCCGCCGTCGTCTACTACGCTGCCGACTGCGACAATGACGCTGAGTGCACGGCCTGGGGGCAATCCCGTGGAGACAGTACGACGGTGGACCGGCCGCGAGGCGAAAGCATTACGCCTGGCTCTACGCATGAGCGTGCGCGGATTCGCCGAGCACCTGGGCGTCAATCCGGCGGCCATCTCCAACTGGGAGAAGCGCGGTGCCGCCACCCGGATGCGCTACGAGACCCAACAGATGCTCGATGTCGATCTGGCACGGTCACCAACCGAGGTCAAGCAGCGGTTCGCCCAGACCCTCAAGGCGTCAGCGACCGCGGAGCCGAGCGCCTCAACCGTGCCTGCCGGCGGCAGCCGGCCCACCAGGCAGGATCTCGGCACCCGGTCCCAAGAACGGACGGCCGCCGTCCTCGCCGCGCTCGGTGGCCAACAACCCGATGATCTCGCGTACACGCCCCCGGCCGACATCCAGCGCCTGGTGGCGGACTTCCTCGCCTCGACCGCGCGCGTCTATCTGATCATCGGGCCCCCGGGCTGCGGCAAGACCAGCTTCACCCACCACCTGGCGTCGCGGGCACCCGAAGTGGATGTTCAGTTGCTGACCGCGGACTCGTGGACCGAGGACACCGACCTGGCGCGCGAGATCCTCCGCTACGGATCCCAACCGGCCGGCGAGGATTCCCTGCTGACCCTAGAAATTGAGAGCCGGGACCTGTCCCGGCCGCTGCTCGTCATCATCGACAGCCCTCAGTCCCACGCCGTGGTGGACAAGGTCTGCCGCCAGCTCGACGCCACCCTGCGGCAGGTGCTCTCGGGCAACCTGAGGTTTCTGCTCGTACTGCGCACACCACCGGAGATCGAGCTGGCGCCCTACCCCGTCCTGTCGGCAGCGGTCATGCCCGGTCGGGGCCAGGCGCAGAGTGCCGAGCCCTCGCTGCGGCTGGACCGCTGGGACATCCCCACCGCCCGAGAGGTGTGGAACGCTCAGCGGCATGTCGATGAACCGCCGTTCGACGCCCTGCCTCCGAAGATTCGCAACCTGGCCCGCCTGCCGCTGTACATGAGCCTCATCCGAGCGGCCAAGTCGACCGAGCCGCTCGGGCAACCCAACGCCTACCGGCTCGTGGAATTCTGCGTCGCCTCGATCTTGAAGGCGGCGAGCCTGAACGTCGACCGCGCGACGGCGGACCTGACGGCACTCGCCCGCAGGCAGCTCGCTGCGGCATGGCCGCACCCGCTGCTTCCTTCGATCGAAGCCAACCCGCCGGGCGATGTCAGTGAACTTACCGCGTCTCCGATCGCGAGACTCGTGCGGTCGGGCCGGTCCGTGGATCTGACCTTCCATCACGACGTCATCCGTGAGTTTCTCTTCGCGCGGTGGCTCGCCCAGATCATCGAGGCACACGGACGGTCGACCCTCACCATCGAGTTGCTCAACGACCTGGCCGCCCGCACGAGCGCGTCGGGCGACCTGCGGGGCGTCCTGGAATTCTTGTTGCAGGGCTTGGACGCGACGTCGCCGGAGCTGCTGGCCGCCGTCGCCCAGTCACCGTCGATCAGCATCACCGAGACGCTGCCCCTGATGCTCGAACTCACCGGTGAGAGCCCGGCGTTCACCACCGCCGAGGTGCTGCGCGTGTGCGCCTCCCGGTGCCTGCACGACAATGGCCTATCGCTGGCCAGAGCCCTCCTGCACACCAACGCAGCCGCGACGGCTCTGGGCGCGGAGTACCCGCGATGGATGCTGCGGGTGCTGCGCCGCTTCGGTCCGGCAGTCTGGTCCGACATCGTGGCTTGCGTCGAGACGCAGCTGCCCCTCGCGGCCGTCCAGGACTTCGTCCGCCTCGCGCAGCTCGACACCGTAGAGGACGCGGTGTTCCTCGCCCGACACTTCTACGTCTTCCTCACCGCCGACGACAGCACTTCCCAGGAGCTGAAGACTCTTCTGGCCCACCCCGACTGGCGAGCCCGCGCCGCCCTCGCCGAGGGGATCCGCGCAGGCCACGCGATCCCCCAGCAGACGGTGGTCTCGATCATGGAGGCGTTGACCACGGACCGCGACTACAAAGTCCGCGCCGCCGCCGCCGAAACTGCCGGCCGGTCGACCGTCCCCGGTCTGGAACATCTCCCGGCCACGCTTCTCGACGACCGCAACTGGCATGTTCGCGAACGTCTCCTCCGAGGACTGTCCCTCAGAGTTGGGGACGAAGACTCGGCCGCCGATCTTGTCATTCGGAGCCAGGACGCATGGCGCCACGGCCCTCGAAACGTGCGAGTTGCCGCCCAGCGACTCCTACTGAAGTGCGGAAGGCAACCGCTGCAGGATGAGGACTCCTCCCGCAGTGCCCTGTTCGGCCTGCTCCGAGAGATCCGTACCGGTGCTCTGCGGCTGCCCACGAACGTCCAGTCGGCGCTGATCTGCCAGGGCGTCGCCTCGGCCGACTGGCTCGTACGCGCCGAAGCCAACCTGCTTGAGCAGCAGGGCACAGCCACGACCATCGCCGAAGGCATCAGTAAAGAAGCTTTCCGGCGCCTCCGAGACAGACGGGCACTTCAGATCGCACTCGACGTCCGCGACGTCGACCACGCGATCACCGTCGCCCAAGCCGCAGCCAGCGCGGGTGTGCAATTCATCGAGATCGGCGACCCGCTCATCAAAAGCGTCGGCGTCCACGCCATCAGCGCGGTCAAGCAGCGAACTCCCGATGCCTGGATCGTCGCCGAGATGATGTCCGCCGACTGGGGACGCGACCAGGTGGTCCTCGCCGCCGAGGCCGGAGCCGACGTCGTACTGCTCATCGGACCCGCCAGCATCGCCAGCGTGTCCGCGGCAGCCGAAGCGAGCAGGCGCTTGGGTATCCCCATCATGATCGACGTGCCCGAGGGCCGACTGGTCCAGGGCTGGGTCCAGGACATGGAACGCGCGGGAGTCGACGGCTTCGCCATCACCACGAACATCGACCTGGGCGTGGCCGGCTTTCACCCCCTCGACCAGGCGCAGCTCATCAGGTCCTGGACGAAGCTGCCGGTCGCAGTCTCCGGCGGCTTCGAACCCACCGACGTCGAAGCCAGCGGACGACACTCCTGGGACATCCTCGTCGTCGGTCGCGGAGTCACCGACTCCCTGGACCCCGCCCTCGCCGCGCGGGACCTCGCCGCATCGATCGAACTCATCGAAGGACACCACTCATGATCATCACCCCACTCACGGTCGACCGCATCCCCGACCTCGAAAAGCTCCTGGCGCTGGGAGAGCCGTACATCAGGCTGCGGAGCTCATCGGACTACTGGCTGTACGCCACGCTGTTCGCCGACACCTGCCCACTCGTCATCATCGACGGCCAGGTCGCCGGAAGCGTGATCGCCTTTCGAAGCCAGGTCGACCCCTCGGAGATCTACCTGCAAGACGTGATGACGCACCCCGGCCACCGCCGTGAGGGGATCACCCGGGCGCTCGTAGAGGAAGTCCACCGGCAGGGCTCTGTCTGGGGATGCCGCCGCCTCTTCCTCACGTCCGAGCCCGACAACTACGCCGCCCACAGAACGTGGCTCGCTCTGGGCTTCAGCAACGTCCCCGGCGACACGACCGAGGATGGCGTGGCCGTGATCCACGACTACAAGGGGCCGGGAAAGCACCGCGCGGTGTACGAGCGACCGATCAGCGGTTAGCGACAGGTGACCCGCCCGGGTGCCGAACCCTGGGCAGCCCTTGCCAGACGTAGAGAAACGCGGAACATCGCCGTATCTTAAAGAGACGGCGACAGACCGTGGGCAGCGCAGCAACGGACGCTGTAGCGCCGCAGTGCGCGCCCGATCGTTAGCGTACGGCTGAAGCGGGCCGCGCCCGCCCCGAGCAGGGGCAGGCGCGGTTCACGCGGCGCGTGGCGGTGCGGGTTGGTGTAGGCGGAGCAGGCGGGCGAGGGTGGCGGCTTGGTCAACGGTGGGGAGGCCGGCTTCGGCGGCCAGGGCTTGGATTTCGCTTTCGGTTGCGGGGTCGGTCAGGTAGCGGGCCATCGACAGCGTCCCTGGCAGGCGTGGAGCGTCCGCCTCGGGGTGTGCGGTCGGGGCCTCGCCGCCGGTTGTCCGCGTGGGCGCGGTCGGCGGCGACGGGTGTGGTGTGTTCGCGCGTGATTGCTGGTCACGGCGTGTGGCCATGTCCCTCCCAGGACGGCTCGTGGCGTGGGAGTGGGGTGTAGGGCCATGGGCATCTCCTCTCTCCGTTGGCAGGCTGTTCTGTAGATCGATCGGCGGATTGGGCTGGCCGGGGTCGGGCGGCGGGTCGGCGTGGTCGCCGGCCGGGTGACTTCGGGTGCGGCGAGCAACGCGTGGAGGGCCGCGGACGGTATCTCCGGTGGCCGCGGAAGTGAAGAGGTTCGCCGCTCACAGCGACTCACAGCGGTGTGCCGTCGGTGTGAGTGCGCGGGTGGGCGCGGATCTGCCTCCGAACAGCTCTGCTGACAGACCTGACGACTCCTCTCCGACGTGCGGGGTCCGCTCTCGTCGCCTCGGTGTGCGCCCGTGCGCGCACAACGGCTACCGCTGCGGCGGGTGCGAGTAGGTCCAGCGGTGTAGGGCGTTTGGGGCCGCCGTACGCACCGCGTCTTCCGCCTGGCCTCATCAGGCGGCCCGCTCGTCCGGCTCGGGTTGGTGGTGGGCGGGGTATTCGTCGTCGTGGCGGGTGTCGGTGTAGGGCAGGTCGATGAGGCGGTGACGGCCGGCGCGGCCGGGTAGCTGCCAGACCTGATGGGCGGGGCTGGCGGTGAGGGCGGTGCGTAGTTCGGCGGTGGTGGTGGCGATGACGGTCTCGAGGCCGGTGCCGGCGATCCGGTGGTGCAGGTTCGCCTCCCGGCGGGCCGAGGGGAGATGGAACAGCACTGGCCATGCCCAGGTGCTCATCGTGTACAGCCGCTCGTATTTGATGACTTTGTCGATGAGGACCTGGAGGCTTTCTCCGCTGGTGTCGTACTCGAGGAAGAACGGCACGGACCGTCCGTGCTCGGTCCACACCCCGGCGCCGTCCGGGCGGGGGAAGCCGGTCGCTCCGGCGATGATGATCTGTGGGTCGCCGCCTTTTCGGTAGAGGGTGCCGGGTTCGTGGTAGGCCGATGCGGGCTGCCAGCGGGTCAGCTCGGTGTCGGGGTGGGTGCGGGCGTGTGCGGCGAGGTCGATGAAGATCTGGTTGGCACCGAGCAGGTGTGGCAGGTCCGGGCGGCGGGTGAGGGAGTGTTTGCGTCGGCGTGCCTGGTCGCGGCGGCCTCGGGGGAGTCCGCGTTGGGCGTGGACGTGGTCGTAGCCGAGTTGGTCCAGGACGTAGTGGTAGGGGTGGGAGCCGCCGTCGGCCTTGTTGGGCCGGAATCGGTCCACTGCCCGTAGGGCGGTGAGGCGGCGTAGCCGGCGTTGGGTGAAGTCCAGGGATGGGAAGAGGGCGGCGGCGATCTGGTCGGTGGTGAGCACGCCGTGGTCGTAGAGCCAACCCAGGAGCCGGTCGTCGCGGGCGGTGACGCTGGCCTGCAGGCGCAGTAGCGGATCCGCGGTCGGCAGGTGTTTACCCACGGGCAGCCCCTGGGGGGAGACCCGAGACTGGAGGGTCTGTCTGGAGCGGTCTCGGACCGCTGACAGCGGGGTTGACCTGGGCTGTAAGCGAAGTCGGGGCGTCAGGTTGGGGGTCAGGATCAAGACGGACGGTAGAACGGAGAGCGGCGCTGACCGCTGAACCGCCGGGCACAACGGCTGCGAGGCGACGGTGCCGTGCAACCCTGCATGGGTTCAGCTGGCGACGCCGCTGAAGGTCGCTGGAGTGGGTCGTCATCGTTGCTGCTCCAAGGTCGAAGAGGCGGGTGTGCGGTGCGTAAGCCGTCCGCCGTGGCGGACGGACCCGCGCTGACAGGGCTGGTCAGGTGGTGTCAGCTGCCGCGTCTTCTGGCAGGCGTGGGTGCGGTTCTGACAGTGGCTGCTCGAGCTGACAGCAGCCGATGGTCGAAGCTCTGTCACGCGGCCTCCCTCGGTGACAGATCCGGTTCGGGCGCGGTGGTCTCGGCGCGCAGGACACGCACGAGCGCGGAGGCGGTGGCGTTGGACAACTGGTGCCCGTCCGCGCGTAGCTGGTGCGCGAGGGCCTTGCGGGACAGCGGTGTCCCCTCGGCGGTGAGAGTGCGGGCGGCGGTCCGGGCGGCCGGGACCAGCGCGGCGACCTCCGGACCGTCCTCGTCCGTCGCCATCTCGGTGTCCCGGCGGTCCAGGACCGCCAGAGGTTGGTCCGTGACGGCGGGGACCGTGGTCCCGCGGTCCGGAACCGCGCTGGCGGTGACGGGGACCGTTGCTCCGATGTCCGGGACCGTCGCGTCAACAGCGGGCGGCGGTCCGGGCTTTGTTCGCTCGGGTCGGGCGGTCTGCTTGGGCGGGGTGGGGTCGGTGCGGCTGAGAGCGATCTTGACCATCGCCAGGAACCCGAGGGCTGGGAGGGCGGCGGCGATCCAGCCGATCACCGATGCCTCCGCCTCGACCACCTGCGCGGCCAGCGACAGCAGTACCGCCACCACGAGCACCGCGGCGGGGAAGGCGACGGACGTGCCGAGGCGCCGTTTGCGGCGCAGCTGCAGACCGGCGGCGATCGACATCAGCTCGAGGACGATCGCGTCGGCCCAGGCCAGCCAGCCCGGCTGGCCGTGCGCGGCGGCGACGTCGTGCACGTGGGTGAACGACGCCGCGCCGGCCGCGCCGCCGATCAGCAGCATGATCGCCACCTGGGTGCGGTCCTCCCACCGCTGCCGCCTCGCGCCCGCCGGGTGTGGTGAGTTGAGGTGTCGCTGGTCAGGTGTCGCCAACGGCCCACCATCCAGATTCGGGCGGCGCATGCATGTCCGCGGTGGGCGTTGTCGTGGAACGGCGGTCCGCGACGGCTACCGCCATATCGGACGGGTTGGTGTGGTGCGCTATCACGTTCTGCTCCTCGATCAAGTTGTTTGGGTTACGGGTGCGGGCATGGGAAGGATCGGCCCCGGGGTAGCGACTGCCCGGCTCGGGTCAGCTTCCGGGCAGGCGCGAACCTGCCGGGTGACGCCCGGCAGGGCGGACCCTTCACGTGGGCAGGGGACGGCGAACAGTCACTATGGTCGAGTCAACGAACACGCCTCACCCCGCGCAGGGGCAGGCAGCAGGGCAGCAGGCGTCGCCACAACCGACACAACAGGGCTGCGTTTCGACGCGCGGACACAGGGGCAGGCGGCCAAGCCGAGCCACACCAGATCGGGACTCACCACCGCCAGCGCCATAGAAGCGCTCAGGTGGTGCGGCGGCTCAACTCGCCGACAGGCGATCCTTCATGTGGGGCCTCCCTACTCTCAATGCCCCCGCACGACGTCGGCACGAACAACGGCAGGCACCCCGTCCGGGGGTGCCTGCCCGCTGCGTGTGTGGCCGACCGCGCCAACCGGCGCTGCGGGAACGTCACTCCATTACGCCCCGGGAAAACCGATGGAGTCAACCCCTGTTTTGTAACGGAATGATCAAGGGGCTTGCCGTAAATCCTACGGAGTGCTACGCGGTCCGCTCTATCACTCCACAGTCCGATCCCGTCCGGCGATCGGGGCAGAAAAACCTCACGAGGCCGCCCGAACTTTGGAAGGCCGATCTCAACACGCGAACCTCGCTCAGCGGCAGACGCACCTCACCGCCAATGAGGGCTGGCTCTTCGAGGCGTACGGCGGTCAACAGACCAGCGGCAGGTCGTACGCTGCGGCCATGGACGTCACCTATGACTGGGGCGTGGACCAGCCCCCGGATCCGGCCGCCGAGCGGGCCAGCGAGGTGGACGCCGACGGGTTGACCCCCGAGCAGTTGCCGGAAGTGCGGGAGCTGACCGCGCAGGGCTGGCAGCTGGCGTCGGACGCGCCACTGCACGCGTTCCTGCCGGTAGTGTGGCCCCGCGACCTGCGGACCTGGGTGCCGGACCGGGCGACCCGCTACGAGTGGTGGTACGAGCAGGACCCGAAGACCCGCCGGGTGATCCGCGAGCAGACGGTCCGCTCCAGCTGGGAGTCGCGTAACGAGGTCGACAACGACACCGCTTGGTCGTTGGAACGTGTCGGGATCACAGGCCGGCCCCGGGGACGGTTGTGGCTGTTCAAGCCACCGACCGGATACGCAAGCGTTGAGGAGGTCCTGGACGAGGTGGGGCGCCGCGCCCAGCAGCAGGGCATCGGCGCGGAGATGAGCGAGCCGTTCGTGGAGCTGACCGCACGAACCTTGCGCAGCACTCCCTAGAGACCCGGAGCTGGCCCTCCCGATCGCTGCTGGCAGCGCGACTAGCTCAAATCGGTGCCGCCAGCATCACGTAGAGCAGTGTGGGCACGGCAGGGCGACCACCCCGTGCGCGAGCGTCGTCCGGCGTGAGACCTATTCCGAACCGCAGTCGTAGCGGGTCGGCTTCGACGGCATCGCACTCACCAGAGGCGCGGACAGAGCGGCCACCCACTGCCCGGAAGCCTCGCCCGCCGGCGCGTAGGCAGCGGGAATGGTGACGGCAACCGGAACCTCGCGGTCCAACGTCTCCCACACCGTCGCCGTCTCACGCACCTGCGCGTACCAGCAGACTCCGGAGATGATCCAGATCTTGGCCGTCGGCTCCGGTATAGCCTCCTTCGTGCCGCACTGATCGTCAGCGGAGGATCTCCGAACGCCGCATTCTGCTCGGGGCCGTCGCTTATGCGTCTGACCCCAAGCCCTCGCAGCCGCGCTGGCAACTCCGAGGTGAACGCTCGGGACTGCTCCGGGGACAGTCGCGGTGCCGCCTACAGGTGGACTGGTCCGACGAGCAGTGCCGCACCTCGCGTCTATTCGTCTGCCGTCGGGGGTGGGCGCATGAACGCCGACCCAAGGATCAGGGAGGCGGCGGCACCAAGGACGCCGGGTAGGAACCACAGGTTCCCGTACGATGCTTCCGTGCGCTGCCCCCCGCCGGACGCCGTGTAGATGGTCAATGGAATGGCCAAGGCTGCGGTCGTCAGGGGGACGGCGGTCCACCGGGCGACGATCCCCCACCTCCGGCCGGGTACCGCGCCGATGTCGACGAGTGTGCGTCTGGTCAGTGAGTGCGCGACGACCAATGCGAAGCCACCCAGGAGAAGAATTATGGTGGCCGTCGTCGCGCCGAGGAAGCTGGCGGTGTTGGCTACGGAGCGTAGCCGGTCGTAGGCTGTTGGGTCGGTCCCGCTGGCGATCTGCGCGCTCGGGGCGAGCCGGATTGCTGCCGCTCGAACGAGGAACTGGTCGCGGGGTGACAATCGGTCGAAGTCCGGAAGAAGTACCTCGCTGGTTCCGTTCGCGGTGAGCCCGAATTTCTCGGCCACGACGCTGTCCGGGGCGACCACCAAGCCGGGCAGGTTGCCGCCGAGCAGCGGGTCGGCTTCCGCGTGGGTGTCGGCGCGCATCGATGCCGTCCCGTCTCCGCTAGCGAACACCAGCAGCCCGACCTTTCCGGTCTCCAGCAGGTGTTGGTCGGCTCGTGGTGCCGACCCGGGTGCGCCGAGCATGACCCGGTTGAGTGGTGCCGCTGACTTTCGGGGGAAGCAGTCCGTCACATCATTCGGATTGAGTGTGCGCTGGCTGGACATGCATGTGAGCACCTTCGGCGCCGTCACGCGAAGCTGAGCCTTCGACTCGTCGGGGATTGCGTAGCGCACGATCTGCCGCCCACCGTGCGATCGGTAGAACGACTCCAGCGCCTGAATCGAGGTGTCCGGCATCTCGCTGACGACGAAGGAACCGGCTGGTTCGAGCGGGCTCGACAGAGCTTCACCGACGTTAGCGTCGTAGGTGCTCTGCGCCGACCAGTATCCGCTGAGCACCACGACGACCGCGCCGGTGGCCGCGACTGGCCGCAGACCCGCGAGCAGGTGCCGCATCAGAATCCTGGTAGCCGTGGGCAGTCCCCAGCAGAGGATGGGTGCGAACACTGACGGCAGTGCGAACGCGACGACACCGGCCGCCAATGGTGCGAGCGCGGCGACGCGACCTGACTGCGACCCCGGTGACACCCGCGTCAGGACCACAAGTGCGGCAAGGCCAAGACCTACGGCTACTGCCCCCGACGTGGTCGCCCAGCGACCTTGGGAGGGCCGCGTAGGGCGGCGTTGCGCCCACCGCGAGCTGAGCCGCGTCAGCGGCACGGCCGCCAGCGCCAAGATGATGGTCAGACCCAGCACAGCGATGGGTTCCTGCCACGGGATCGCGATCCCTACCCATTGCTGCCCCACCCACCCGGATACCGGGTCGCGTGCGAGGAACAGGACAGCGGACGCGGTGCAGCCGCCGAGGATCTCGCCAGCCAGCACGGTCGCGCAGACGATGGACAGCACTCTGCGCCACGCCAGCGCGGGCGCCATCCCTGCGGCGATCAGTGCTTCGGCGTCAAGCCGCCATCGACGGGACAGCACCGCACCCGCCGCGACGAGCAGGATGCCCAACAGCAGACCACAGCCGGCCGGGACGAACCGCATGGCGCTGAGGAACTGGGGTCTGTTCTGCGCGGTGGCCTCAAGGACAGAGTCCACGGACTGGTAGGTAGCCGTGCGCTGATCGAGGATGGGCTGCAGCGTGGCCACTGTGTAGAAGTCCGTATCGCTGAGCCAGATAGCGGGCCGGAACTCCGCCGACCTCGCCACGAGTTGCACCAAGGTGCTCGTCGTCCGGTTGGCCGGATCCACTGACAGGCCCACGACCCGTCCCGGTCGTTGGCCATCCCCTGTTCGCACCTGAACCGTGTCGCCGATCGAGATGCCCAGGGCCTGCGCGGTTGACTCAGACAGCAGGAGCTCGCCGGCGTCCCGGGGTCGGGTGCCCTGAGTGAGGACCCCCAGCTCCAAGGATGGCGTGGTGTAGGCACGAACCAGCACGGGTGCCGAGAGGTCACCCGCGAGCACGTCACCCGTCTGGTCCTGCACCGGCATGGCGTCCGGGACGGTCGAGATAGTCGCGCTCGCCGCGGGATCGCCGGTCTGAAGCGCGTAGCGATTGCCCCCGATATCGGCCCGAACCGAGTCCTGGATCGCCCGTTCGGCGCTGGTGCGGGCCACGGCCAGGCCGACCACGGTTCCACCCAGCATGAAGCCCAGCAGCGTGAGCACGGCCACCTGTGCCACGCGGTGACGCACGAAGGCCACGGTCAGTGCCGAGCCACCGAGGCGAGAGCTCATGCCAACTGCACCAGCTTGCCCCGGGACAGCTCGAAGCAACGATCCAGGCGCCGCGCCACGTCCGGGTCGTGGGTAGCGACTACGACCACCAGCTGTTCCTGGTGTCCGAGATCGACAAGGATGTCCGCGACCCGCTCGGTGTTGTCTACGTCAAGCGCCCCGGTCGGCTCGTCGGCGAGGATGACCGAGGTTCCCGCCATAAGTGCACGGGCGATCGCCACGCGTTGTTGCTGGCCCCCCGACAACTTCGCCGGAAGACGGTCCCGCATCGACATGGGCAGCGCAACGCGACCGAGCATCGCACCGACGTCCGCCCGTGAGCGGCTGACACCCCTCAGTTCAGCGGCCAGCAACATGTTCTGCTCGACCGTCAGGAACGGCACCAGACGGTAGTCCTGATGGATGAAGGACACCCTGGGATCGCCCGCCGAACGCCACGACGTCGTGACTACGGCAGTGCCATCGATGCTGACCCTGCCGGAGGTGGGCGCTTGCTCCCCAGCCAGGAGGCGCAATAGCGTGCTCTTGCCGCTGCCACTCGGACCCATGACCCCAGTCGTACCGGGCGGCAGAGTGAAGTCGAGCCCATCGAGCGGTATGACATCCGGATATTTGACGGTCACCTGCTCAAGCGTGATCATGGCACCCCCGGCGGACTCGCGTGGCGGGCCGGAAGTGCCGGCCCACCACGCGATCCTGCCACAAATCAGACGTGCGTGATCTCATACGCTCCGCTGCATCCGGAGTAGCAGGTGTACCAGTCGGTGTACCTCCACACATTGAGCGCGGTGAAGTAGTCACCGGTGTAGTCCGGTCCCAAGTTCCGGATCAGCTTCGGCCGCGCCTTCGAATCAGCCTGCAGCGATGAACAATTCGCCCCGCCTCGGTTGTTCAGGCCGCTCGTCTCCTTCTTCGCGGTGCAGTCGCCGCCAACCGCGAGAGCAGGTGCCGGCCCAGTGAGCACCAGAGTCGAAAGGGCGCATGTCGTGAGAATCCCCGCTGCCACGCCTCTACGGAATCGTTTGATCTATCGATCCACCTCCCCGAAAATGTGAATGATGTTGTGCACGAAACCGGTTCGTAACCCGTCCGATACTCCTCGCGCGGTTAGGTCTCCGTCAATACTTAACTCATGATTCTTCGCAGGCCGGACGCCTCCTGATGGCAACGGGCCGCGGATCTTCTCGGTAGGTGCCCAGCGCTGGCGGGAGCACCGCGCACCGAAAACTTCCCGCCGGGCATGTAGATGCACGAAGTTCCGCTGCGGCTCGGCGAGGAAGAGAGGCGCTTCGACGACATGAGATTGATGTCTGAACGTCTGCTGGTAAGTCACCGATGCTACCGAATCCGCTGCAGGACCCCTTGGGGGCACACGACCGCTCTGCAGCCCGTGCCCCCCAGGCTTCAAGCGGCGGACATGGCCATGCCCGCCAGCCGCTCTCGACCGCTGGTGGTGGCTGGGCAGTCCATCGGGGTAAACCAGCTGCGACACGACGGGGGCGCATCGCCGTCGTGCACGGCGCGACGGTGGTCCCGCCACAGCACCGGTGCCTGCCGCGTGACGACCGGACGCGCCAGCGTCATGGCGCGGCGGGCGCGGCGCGCCGCAGCACACATGCCCCGCTGGCCGAAACACTGGAGGTTGCGGCAATCACGGCGATCCACCTTCCGTCGACGGGGTCACACACCACCCGGGCCCAGCAGGTCCAGGCCCGGGCGGTGGACACGATCGACGCTCACGCCGGCCGGAAGGTCAAGTCGTCCGCCGACCCATCGCACCTGTCGCCCGCCGCGACTCAGGCCGCCTGCTGGTCCTGCGGGCCGAACTTCCACCGCCAGTCGAGGCGGTGGCGGCCGAAGGTGCGGCGTTCGCCCTTGAACCCGGCGCGCAGGAGTTTGATGTCGGCGACGAGCCGAATGATCTCCCGCTTGACCGCGATGTCATCGCCGAGGTCCTGCCACGCCTGCACCGCCTCGTCGCCGATGCGCCCGCGCAGCACGGCCGGGATCCCGGCATCGGCGGCCCGTTGCTCGTGCTCGGCGATCTGGGCGAGGAGGCCCTTCTCGGCGCGGGCGTAGGCGATCGCGGTGACCTCGCCCTCCTCGCCGAGCTTGCGCCAGTCCTCCAACTCCCCGCGCAGCCGTTGTGCTTCGGCGCGGGCGTGCGCTACGTCCTCGTCGGTGGCGCTGGCGGCGGTGAGGATGTCGTACACGTCGGGGCGCGACAGCCACGCCACCACCGTGCGCTGCACGTACTCGTCCAGGAACTCGGCCTTCACCGCGGCGCACCGCTTGTGCAGGCAGGAGTACACCTGCCCGGTCCAGCCGTGCCGGTTCACCTTCTGCGACGACAGCGGCCCGTCACATACGCCGCAGCGGACCAAGTACGACAGCAGATGCACCGCGCGGGCGGGCCGGGTCGTGGTGCGCGACGGGTCGCCCAGCATCCGCACCACCGACCAGTACGTCTCCTCGTCGACGAGTGCGGGCCAGATGCCGTCGCCGACGATCTCGCCTCGGAGCACCCGCTTGCCGATGTAGGCCGGGTTCATCATCTGCTTGCGCAGGATTCCGCGCCGCCAGATCCCACCCTGCGAGGCCGGGATCCCGAGCCGATTGAGTTCGGCTTCACGGGCGGTCAGCGGCATGCCCTCGGCGATCTTGCGGAAGTTGTCCCGCACCACCTGAGCGTGCGAATACTCCGTCACCGTCCCGTCCGCCGCCACGGCTTTGCGGATCTCGGTGTCCGGCTCCTGGCGCAGCAGCGCCTTGGTGCGCTGGTCGTAGATCCGCCGGTACCCGTAGGTGACCTTCCCGTGCGGGCGGCCTGCCTCGGCGGCGCCGACGATGCCGCGCAGCACGTTGTCGCGGATCGAGTCGGCCATCCACTCTGCCTGTACGGCCTGGAAGCCGAGCATCATCCGGTCGTTCTTGTCCCGCAGGTCATACAGCACCCCACCGACCAGCCAGAAGTTGAGACCGACCTCGTGGCACATGTCCCGGATCTTCACGAACACCGCGAGGTCCCGTTCCTTGCGGGAGATCTCCCAGACCACCAGCACGTCACCCTTGCCGGCGAGGATCTGCTCGATCAACAACTCGAACTGCTCCCGCTCCTTCGTCGCGCGCCGGCTCGCCGAGCGGTGGTTGTCCGTGAACGACCCCGCGTCCGTCCAGGACCGCTTCGTGATCTCCGCCAGGTTGAGCACACCCTGGTCGTGGACACTCTTGCCCTGCTCCTTCTTGTCCTGACTCGCACGCTGATACCGCAGCGCCCGCACCTCTACGCCACCGGCCAGCAGCGCGTCCTTGCTGTCGAACCGGCCCCGGTTCCCCGACCGGGCCTTCCGCCGTACCATCAGAACCGTCCCCCTAGATCGACGTCCGTGTCGGCAACATCGACCATAGCTTCTAACGATTCTTGACGGTGCCGACCGAGCAGCCGAGCGCCGCGGCGACCTGGCTCTCGGGGAGGTCCTCCCAGTAACGCAGCACTAGCACCGCGCGCATCTGGGGGCGGCAGGTCGTGCAACGCGGCGAGCATCTCGTCGCGGACCACGACATCCGCCTGGGCGATGTCCCGGCCGGGTTCGCTCTGGGGCCGCCAGGAATCCGTGACACCGGCGAGAAACTCCCGGGAATCGAACCGCCGCCACAGCCTGGTCCGCTCGTTGACCATGGTCCGGCGGACGTACGCCATCGGTTCGTCCACCTGCCGCCACCGGCCCGTCGCCCGCATCAGCGCGATCTGCACCAGATCCTCGGCCGCGTGCCGGGATCCGGTCAGCAGGTACGCGGTCCGGATCAGGTCCGTGTACCTGATCTCGACGAACTCGCGAAGCCGTCATCGGTCACCTGAGCCCTCCAGCCCTGTCTGGGCATCGTCCATGACAGGAAGACCCCGGGTCGCCAGGAAAGGTTGTGCGGTGTCGACGCGGAGTGGGATTTTGCACTAGTAGTGCATCTTGTTTCGGTGGCGCTGACTGCCTAGCGTCTCAGCATGGCTGCCTCCTGGACGTTCGCCGTGGCCCGTGCCGAGCTGAACCGCACCACCCTGGTGGAGCGTGCCGTGCCCGCGCTGTCCGACGGCGAGGCGCTGCTGCGCGTGGACCGCGTCGGACTGACCGCGAACAACGTCACCTATGCGGTGCTCGGCGAGTCGATGCGTTACTGGGAGTTCTTCCCGCCCGACCGGCACGGGCTGGACGGGCAGTGGGGGCTGCCGCCGCTGTGGGGCTTCGCCGAGGTGGTCGCCTCGACCGTCAGCGGGGTCGAGGTGGGGCAGCGGGTTTACGGCTATCTTCCGCCGGCCGGGCACCTGGTGGTGCGGCCGTCGAGAGTGGATGGATCAGGTTTCCGGGACGCCAGCGCGCACCGGGCCGAGCTGCCCTCGCCGTACAACGGGTACCGCTCGACCGTCGATGACCCGGCGTACCGGGCCGACCAGGAGGATCTGCTGATCCTGTTCCGGCCGCTCTTCTTCACCTCGTTCATGCTTGCCGACCAGATCGTCGACAACGACTGCTACGGCGCGACGTCGCTGGTGTTCTCGTCGGCGTCCAGCAAGACCGCGTACGCCGCCGCCGTCGAACTGCGCGGGCGCGGCCCGCGCCTGGTCGGGCTGACCTCGCCCGACAACCTCGCGTTCACCCGGGCGCTCGGCTGCTACGACGAGGTGCTGCCGTACGACGGGATCGCCGCCCTCGACCCGGTGCCGACCGCCTACCTGGACCTGTCCGGTGCGCCCGTCACCCGGGTCGGCCTGCGGCGGCACCTCGGTGACCGGCTGGTCCGTGACATCGCGGTCGGTCTGACCAACCAGATCCCGAACGCCGATGCCGCCGGGGAGGTCTTCTTCGCCCCGGTGCAGATGCGCAAACGCCGCCTGGACTGGGGGCGCGACGGGCTCGACCGACGCTTCGCCGACGCCTGGGGGCGCTTCGCCGAGCTGGCCGGCGGATGGCTCGACGTCCAGCTCGGCACCGGCCCGGCCGCGCTGGAGCGGGCCTGGCTCGACGTGCTCGCGGGCCGTACTGCGCCCCGGGTGGGGCGGGTCGTCCAGCTCTGACCGGAGCGGAGCCGGCCGGAGACAGCGGCGACCGGGTGTGGGATGGATCACCGTTGGCGTTCCCTCCCTGTGCAACGATCGTTGGGCGTCATGCCGACTGCCCGGCTCCGTCGGTCTGCCCGAGCATCGCTGGCAGGCGGGCGGGAAGGCGCCACACCTCATACCCCTTTGGAGAGCACGATGTCCCTCTCTCCGGCTCGGATCCTCGCCGCGCTGAACGCGGTGCGACCGTCCGACCAAACATCCCCTGTCATGGGCAAGGCGGTGGTGATCGGCGGCAGCATCGCCGGCCTGCTGGCCGCCCGGGTGCTCTCCGATCACGCCGAGAGTGTGGTGGTCATCGACCGCGACGACCTGCAGGCGACCGGTGGGCGACCGGGCGTGCCCCAGGGGACCCAACTGCACGCCCTGCTGCCCGGCGGCTTCCTCCAGTTGGAGCAGCTGTTCCCCGGATTCCGGGACCAGGCGCTGGCCCAGGGGGCGATCGAGGCGCCGCCCGCGGCCCGGCGCAACTACCTGGACGGCCGGCTGAAGGTCGTCGTACCGGACGACGCCGACAGCCTGGCCGGCAGCCGGCCGCTGCTGGAGTCGTTGATCCGGCAGCAGGTGTTGCGGCTACCCAATGTCAAGACCGTCACCGCGCGGGCCACCGGGCTGGTGTTCGACGGTCCGGTGACCAGCGGGGTCCGGTGCGAGGTCGGCGGTTCGCCCGGTGTCGAGCACGCCGACCTGGTGGTGGACGCCATGGGACGGTCCAGCCGGCTGTCCGACTGGCTGGCCGAGGCCGGGTGGGAGCGGCCGGCGCTGCGGCGGATGACGGTGCACCTGAATTACGCGACCGCCCTGTTCCGGCGCCACGAGGCGAACCCGGAGCACGCGGTGGTGCTGGCGCTGCACAGTCCGACGAGGTACGTGGACGTGGCCGGTGCGGCGTTCTTCGCGATCGAGGACGGTCGGTGGATGGCGATGATGGCCGGTTACGGGGAGCACCGTCCCGGCCGTACCGCCGAGGATTTCGTCCGCCGGCTGCGGGAGCAGTTCCCGCCGGAGTTCGCGACGGTCGCCGACAGCGAGATCCTCGGCGACGTGCAGACCTACCGGCACGCCGACAGCCGGCGTCGGGACTTCCACGCGGTGACCCGGCTGCCGGGCGGGCTGGTCAGCGTCGGTGACGCGGTCGCCTCGTTCAACCCGGTGTACGGGCAGGGCATCACCGCCGCCGCGCTGCACGCGGCCTGCCTGGCTCACTACCTGCGGCCCGGTCCGGACCTCGCGCTGCCGGCCCGCCACTTCTTCGCCCTTCAGAGGATCGTGGTCGATGCAGCCTGGTCGATCTCGACCTCGGCCGACCTGGCGTTGCCGCACGTCGAGGGTCCCTACCCACGCGGCTACCGATTCTCCAGCTGGGTGAGCCGGCAGATCGTCGCGGCGACCGTCACCGACGTGACCACAGCCCGCCGGTTCAACGACGTCGTCTCGATGCGCAGGCACCCGAGTTCGCTGGCCACACCGAAGGTGATCCTCGGCGCCCTGCGCGCCAACCGGCGCGTGCGCTGACGTCCTCCGCGCCGTGCCTCCCTCTCACCCCCGAGCGGCCGAGCCTCGGCCGGCGACCGCTGGAGGACTGGGATCCGGTCCACCACGCCCGCGCCGAGGTGCGGTTCCCGGACCGGCCGGGTCCGCCGACGTCGCCGGCTGAGCACCGCGCGCTCACCTGCGTCGCCTTGTCGACCGGTTGGGGCCTGCCGCTCTCCGGGAGACCTGGCTCCGCGTCGCCGGAGTCGACCTGCCCGAGGCCGTCCGCCGCCAGGTGACCGCCGGTGGTGCCGGCTCGCCGAGTCACTGAGGCTCCTCGCCGGACCGTCGAGGTCAGGCCCGATGCTTGCGCTCATAGCAATGTACGCATATTTTAGGGGGCGGTGAGAGGGGACACGGGTGGGTGCCGGGCACGATCACGGGCAGCAGGCTGCCCGGGCGGGGGAGAAGCACCGCGGGCGACTGTGGGCGGCCTTCGCCCTGTTGGCGATCTTCATGCTGGTGGAGGCGGTCGGAGCCTGGGTGACCGGCTCCCTGGCCCTGCTGTCGGACGCCGGGCACATGTTCACCGACGTGCTGGGCATCGGCATGGCGCTCGCCGCGATCACCGCCGCGAGCCGGGCCTCCCGGGACGGTCAGCGCACCTTCGGCCTGTACCGGATGGAGGTCCTGGCGGCGCTGGCCAACGCGGTGCTGCTCTCCGGGGTGGCCCTCTACGTGCTGGTGGAGGCGCTGCGGCGGTTCGACGAACCGCCGGAGGTGCTGGTCGGCCCGATGCTGGCGGTGGCCGTCGGCGGGCTGGTCGCCAACGTGGTCGCCTTTCTGCTGCTGCGCGCCGGGTCGACGGAGAGCCTCAACGTGCGCGGCGCCTACCTGGAGGTCCTCGGTGACCTGCTCGCCTCGGTCGGCGTGCTGGTCGCGGCCGGGGTGATCGCGCTGACCGGCTGGTGGTACGCGGACCCGATCGTCGCCGTCGGGGTGGGCCTGTTCATCCTGCCGCGCACCTACCGCCTCGCCCGCGCCGCGCTTCGGGTCCTGGTGCAGGCCGCGCCGCCGCACCTGGACGTCGCCGAGGTACGCGACGGGCTGCGCGGGCTCGATGGCGTCGCCGACGTGCACGACCTGCACGTGTGGACGCTGACCTCGGGGATGGAGGTGGCCTCGGCACACCTCACCCTGGACGCCGGAGCCGAGCTGACCCCGGTGTTGGCCGCCGCCCGCCAGCTACTGCACGACCGCTTCACCATCGAGCACGCCACGTTGCAGGTCGAACCACGCGATGCCGAAGGCGTCTGCGGCGGCGCCCACTGGTGAGTCGGTCAGCGCAGCTGGACATCGTTCATCACCGTGCCCAGCTCGCGCTCGGCGATGTGTCGACTCTCATGGCGCGGGTACGACCTCCTGCCCCAACGGCCAGATCGCCGCCGGGACGAGCTTGAAGTTGGCCACGCCGAACGGGATTCCGATGATGGTCAGGCAGAGGCCGACGCCGGCGACGATGTGCGAGAGCGCCAGCCACCAGCCGGCCAGCAGCACCCAGATGATGTTGGCCAGACCCGAGGCCACCCCGACGCCGGGCTTGGGCGCCAGGGTCCGGCCGAAGGGCCACAGCGAGTACGACGCCAGCCGCAGCGACGCCACGCCGAACGGGATGGTGACGACGAGCACGAAGCAGATCAGGGCGGCGATACCGTAGCCGATCGCCAGCACCAGGCCGCCACCGAAGATGAGCCAGAGCACGTTCAGCAGGAATCGGATCATGCTCCCATGATGACCGCTGCGGGCCACCGGCCACCCGGGAGGCGGCGGGTGGCGCGGGCGGGTCAGCCGGTGACCCCGGTGACGTTGCCGCCGGACCTGGTGACGCGGTAGGTGACCTGGGCGCCACTCCAGTAGTGGAAGGTGAGGGTGACCGCCGCGCCGTCGCGGACCTCGCCGAAGAAGGTATCCGTCAACGTGATCCGGTTACCCGGGTAGTCGGGGCTGAAGGCCACGTCGAACTCCTTGAACGACGTCCAGTCGTGCGGGCCGGCGTTGCTGCCGTCGGCGTACCTCGCCTCCATGGTGGCGAGCTGGTCACCGTGGAACTGGGTCGGAATGGCGAAGGCGGCCGTCGTTCCGGTGGCGTTGGACAGGACCGCAGTGTCGTAGCTGATCACGTCGATCCGCCAGGGCACACCGGCCGAGAAGCGGGCCTGGAGGCTGGCGTTGACTCCGTACGCCCGGTTGCCGGCCAGCCGGGTCAGCGCGCTCGCGGTGATGGTGAGCTGGTTGCCGGAGACCGTGTAGTCGGTGCCCTGCGTCAGATTCGCGCTGCCCTGGCGCAACCCGGAGAAGGTGGTGCCGTTCAGGTTGAGGGTCAGCGACTTCGCGGTGATCGAGCCGGTGCGCGGCACGTACACCTGGTCGGACGACGCGGTGCCGGAGCGGGTCGTCCAGCTCGACCTGATCTGGGCCCACAGCTCCGGGTCCTTCCACTGGAAGGCGACCCGGTCGAAGTGCTGGCCATTGTCCCAGAGCTGAGTGGTGATCCGCCTGGATCGCGCGTAGTGCCCGAGGAACTCGAAGAACTTGAGCTTCTCGCCCTGCTGGATGGTGCCGGTGTGCCGGTCGAAGCCGAGCAGCCCGTACTCGCCGATGACGACCGGGATGTTGCGGGTCACGAAGGCGTCGTGCACCCGGTCGAAGGAGTCGGTCAGATCCTGCCGGGTGGTGGCGTCGAAGCGGGTGCCACCGGCGACGTTGACGCTGAACGGCCAGTAGCCGTAGAAGTGCACGGTCGCGATCAGGTTGCGGTCGTCGAGCTGGTTGATCGTCGTGGTCAGCTCGTTGATCCGGGCCTGCTCGGATGAGGTGTGCAGGGTCGGCAGGACCAGCATCCGGGTGGCGTTGGTGCCGCCCGAGGCGCGCACGATCCGGTGGAAGTTCACGTTCAGTTCGTGCAGCAGCTCCGCGTTCTGGGCGTCGCCGGAGCTGTTGGCGAACTGCGGCTCGTTGACGCTCTCGAAGTGCAGCCTGGGCGAGTGGTCCCGGAACGCCGCGGCGATCTGGGTCCACAGCGCGTTGTAGCGGTTGAGCACCGTGGTCCGGTTCGTCGGCATCTCGTGAATCCACTGCCACGAGTCGTGGTGCAGGTTGATCATCACGTAGAAGCCGTCGTCCAGGGCCCAGCCGACGACCTCCTTGACGCGGTTCAGCCAGGCCGCGTCGATCGTGTACGACGGCGCGGGGCCGTGGTGGTTGCTCCAGGTCACCGGGATCCGGATGCTGTTGAAGCCCTGCGCCCGTACGGCGTCGAGTTGGGCCTCGGTGACGCGTGGGTTGCCCCACGCGGTCTCGTCGGCGCCGACCGCGTCGAAGGTGTTGCCGAGGTTCCAGCCGGGCTGCATCGCGGCCACGTAGGCCATCGGGTCGCCGGCCGGCGGCGGGGTGCTCGGCGGTGGGGTGGTGCCGACGCTGCCGGTGCAGGCGACGCCGTTGAGCGCGAACGTGGTCGGTGCGCTGTTGCTGCCGGACCACGACCCGTTGAAGCCGAACGAGACGGTCTGGTTGGTGCCCAGGGCGGCGTTGTAGCTGACGTTGCTGGCGGTGACGTCGTTGCCCGACGAGGTGACCGTGGCGTTCCACGCCTGGGTGACCCGCTGTCCCGAGGGGAACGTCCAGGTCAGCCGCCAGCCGTTGAGCGGGTCGCCGAGGTTGGTCACCGCGACGTTGGCGGTGAATCCGCCCGGCCACTGGCTGGCCGCGGAGTACGCCACCCGGCATCCGGCCGCCGCGTGGGCGCTGCCGGCGGTGATCAGGCCAGCCCCGGCGAGTAGTACGGCGATGCCGCTGGCGACCACGCCGAATCGCCAACGTGTCCTGCGTGGTGTGCCCTTCAGCCCAGCCATGACGCTCCTCGCGTGGTGATGGTGTCGACGGGGTGGCTGGCCGGGCGTCGCCGGGCCACCGGAAACATCCGGCCGGCTCGCACCATAAGTTGGGATCATCAACTTTGTCAATCGACGCTCCGCGATATACGCACCTTCTGTGCAGGTGGGGACGGCGGTTTGGCGGGGGCCGCACCGGATCAGCGCACCGGAACGGTTGAATTTGGGCTTTCAGAGGATCGGTGACGACCCGTGGGGCGGGAGCGACGCCGGAGCCTGGAGTTGTACGCGATCCTCGCCGTCCAGGCGGGCGTGGCCGCTGCGCTCGCCTGGACGCTGGCGCACGAGCTGCTGAACCACCCGTCGCCGGTTGTTCGCCCCCAGCGCCGCGTCGGCACCATCGCCGCCGCGATCGGCCGGCGGCCCCGCCGCACTCTCGAACTCGCGCGGTACGCGCACGGGTTGCTCAGGACGACGTGGTTGAGGTAGCTCGTGGTGTGCCGCCACAGTCCGGCCAGGGCCGGGGAGGCGGGGGTCAGTCCGTTCTCGCGGCGCATCCGTCGCGCCGGTGGATCTCGCTCGTTGTCGATGTCAGGGGAGTTTCGTTTTTTGGGCTGATCGGTGCGGTCCGGCGTGCGCACCAGGCTGGCCGGCGACCCTCCGTGGCCATGATCATGCGAAGGGTGTCGAACGAGAGGTAGCTGATCGACCAACGGGTGAAGGGGTGGGGTGTTGGAGACCAAGGATCCGACGGACATCGTCCGACTGGCGACGGCTGAGGCACGCCGGCGGATCGCCGGTGAGACAGAACTGATCGGCATCGTGGGATCTCGCACGTCCGACCTGGGTGGTGCCCTGCGGGACGTGCTGCGCGGTGCACTGGTGGCGCAGCGGGTGTCGGCACCGACGCGACTGATCGCGCTCTGCCGCGACCTCGCCCTCGGGCCGGAAGCCTTCGACCTGCTGGGTCACCACCTGCTGGGTGCCCTGGTCGGCTACCGCCCGGGACCGGACGCGCTGGTCCGGGTGGGCGGGGCGCTCGGACTCGCGCGACGGGAGCTGTTCACCCGTCAACACCCCGTGCCCGGCGATCCACCCCGGCCCCCCAGCCGGGTCGGCCGAGGCAACAGCGCCGCCGTCCGCTACCGCTCGGTCAAACCGCCGGAGCACCTGCCCTCGCCACCGAACTGGACCTGCACCGGTTGCGGACAGGAGTGGCCGTGCGCGGTCAAGCAGAGCCAACTGCTCGCGGAGTTCGGCGGGGCCCGCGCCGCGCTCGCGGTCTACCTGGGCTCCTGTCTGCTCGCCGCCGCCCGGGATCTACCCGGGCTGCCGCCGGCCCGGGCGCGTAACCGCTTCCTCGGCTGGCTGCCCCGCCGGCCGTGATGAGCAACCGTCCGCCGGTCGACGACCGGCGGACGGGCTCAGGCCGCCTCCGGCAGGCTTGCGCGGACCGGCCGGTTGGCGCCGGCTCCGCTCGGGTGCCCGATCAGTTCGCCGCCGGCTCGGGCGCCCGTTCGGTGTCGTTCGCGGCGGGTGCCGCCGGCTCGTCCAGGTCGGACTGCTGGTTCGCCGGCTGGCCGGCGAACCAGTCGATGCCGCCCGGCCCGCCTGCCGCCACCGCCGCCGTCGCGCGAGCAACCGGATCCACCAACGGGCGGGCACCGTCCTCCGGCCCGGCCCCGACTTTGCCCGAGCCCGACTGTGGGTTGCCGGGCCTGCCAGTCGCGGCTCCGTTGCGGTCCTGGCCTGCCGGGTCGGCGGGGTCGGTGACCGTCCGCTCCGGATCCGACCCGGCCCGCTCGGCGTTCCCCTCGGTAGCGGCTGCCGCCCCCTCGGCCTGGGCATCGGCCGCCGAGGTCACCTCGCCACCGCCCGCCGTGGCCGCGTCGCCACCGGTCCGGGAGACCCCCAGTCGGGCGGCCACCATCGGGTACTCGGCGGTCTCGCCGCCACCGGCCGCAGCCGCCATCACCGCTGCGGCCGCCAAATCGGCGACCCGCTTGGCCTCCCGCTGCACCCGGGCCCGGGTCTCCTTGGCGTGCCGCTCGGCGGCCTCGACGGCCCGGCGTACCTCGTCCAGTCGCTGGCGCTCCGCCACAAGCTCGTGGCCGGTCTCCTCCAGCAGCTGCCGCATCCGGGTCAGCTCGGCCTCGGTGGCGTCCTTGGCGCGGCGGGCCTCGTCGAGCTGCTGCTCGGCGTCGTCCAACTGCTCGTGCAACTGGGCCAGTGCCTGACGCTGCTCCCCGACCTCAAGCTGGACGGCGTGCAACTGTTCCTCGGCTACCGCGGCCTGCTCGTCGCTGAACTTGCGCACCTCGGCCGCCTGCTCGTCGGCGCGCTTGCGGACCTCGGCCGAGTACTGCTGGGCATCGGCGATCATCGAGCTGACCCGCTGCTCGGCGGCGGTCCGTTGCGCGGCCAGCTCACGCTCGACGGCAGCCCGCTGCTCGGTCAGGTCCTCCTCGGCCGTGGCCCGCCGCTCGGCCAGTTCCTCATCGACCGAGGCCCGCCACTGCGCCAGCTCCTGCTGGCTCTTCGACCGGGCCGCCTGGATCTCCTGGTGGATCTGGGTACGCGCCGAGGTGGTCAGCGCCTCCGCCGCCGAGCGGGCCTGCTCGACCTGCTGTCGGCACTGCTCGCCGATCCGCTGGGCCTCCTGCTGGGCGCGCTCGTGCGCGGCCTCCCCGTCGGCGCGCAGCTTGTCGGCTCGCTCGCGGGTCTCGGCCAGCCCCGCGTCGGCCGCCGCCCGCAACTCGTCGTACTTCTTCTCGTGCTCGGCCCGCCGGGAGGCCAGTTCCTCCTCAAGGTCGGCCAACGCCTTGACGGTGCGTTCCCGCGCGTTGGCAAGCGTCTTCTCCGCCTCCGCCTGGAGCTTGGTGGCCCGCTGGGTGTGCGTGTCGATGATCGAGGCGGCCTGCTTCTCTGCCAGGTCCAGGATCTGGCCGACCATCGGGCCCACGTCCTGGAAAGTGGCCTTGTCCACTTGCGCCGGTCGCTGCCGCAGCTCGGCCATCTCGCTCTGGACCGCCTGGAGCTTGCCGCTCAGCTCCCGCAGCCGCGCCGTGGCCCGGTCCCGCTCTGCCGAGACCGCGGCCAGTCGACTGTCCGCCTGCTCGACATAGCGTTCCACCTGCCGTTTCTCGTACCCGCGCAGGGTGACCTCGAAGTTCGGCCGCGAGGCCAGGTCGTCGCGGACTGCGAACGGCTCCTCGCCGATGGACATGCCCCATCCTCCGTAGGATCGAAGAGCGCCACGCCGGCGGGCCGGCGACGGATGACGCGCAACGTTACCGCTGCTCCGACTACTCTGTCCTCCCACCCCGGTACGGATTTCGAGCCGACTGACGGATGGTCTGGCATCGGCGTCCCGCCCGATCGCACGTGGCTGCGCGCCCCGGGTGGGCGCTAGGGACTGGCCGTAGACGCGGCCTGACGTATCGACCCTGCTCGCCGGCGTCGAGAGGGGGCTGGTGGGGCGGCGAAAGTGAAACAAGCCCGCGTCTTGACACGTAGTTAGGTTAGGTTAACCTAACCTCATGTCGAGCGGACTGATGGTGAACGACGCCGAACAGAGCATACGCGGTGTCGACCTGCGCCTGGGCTACCACGGCACCACGGTGGTGCACGGCCGCACCTCGACGCAGGTGCTGCCGGTGGCGATAGCCCTACTGGTGATCACGCCGGCCGTGGTCGCCGCCCGGCCCGAGCTGGACCTGATGACGCTCGACGACGACACCCCACGGGTGCTCGGCGTCCGGCGGGAACGCACCCGACTGGTCGCGCTCGGCGCGGCGGCCACCCCGGTAAGCGCACCGACCCGACCCGGAGAGGCACCATGACCCACACTCTGCCCATCGCGCCCTGGCGGCTGTTCGCCGTCGAGGTCCGCGCGGTACGTCGGCTCAGCCCGTCCTTCGTCCGGGTCACCTTCACCGGCCCCGACCTGGACCGCTTCGCCGACAACGGGTACGACCAGCGGATCAAGTTGGCGTTACCGCTGCCCGGCCGGACCGGCGTCCGCCTTCCGCAAGGGCCGGACTGGTACGCGCAGTGGCGGACCCTGCCGGATCACGAGCGCAACCCGATCCGGACGTACACGGTTCGTGCGGTCCGGCCGTACCTGAGCGAGGTCGACGTCGACCTGGTGCTGCACGGCGACGGCGGACCGGCCACCCGGTGGGCCTGCCGGGTCAGCCCCGGCGACGAGATCGCCATCGTGGGCCCCGACTCGGCGTACGGCGGCGACCACGGCGGGGTCGAGTTCCAGCCCCCGTCGACCGGGCGCCTGTTGCTGGCCGGGGACGAGACGGCGGTGCCGGCGATCAGCGGCATCTGCGAACGGTTGCCGCTGGACGCGCGCGGCCGGGTGTTGCTGGAGGTCCCGGAGGCCGGTGACGCGCAGTCGCTGATCACGCCGCCCGGCATCGAGGTGACCTGGCTGCCCCGGGGCGCCGGTGGGTACGGCAGCCGGCTTGTCGCCGCCGTCGCCGCAGCCGCTGACGACCTGCTCGCCAGCACCCCAGTCGACGGAGGTCGGCCGCAGTCGGTCGACGAGGCGGACGTGGACCACGAGATCCTCTGGGATGTCCCCGACGCACCCCCGGCAGCACCGCTCTACGCCTGGTTGGCGGGCGAGGCCGGAGTCATCCGTACCATCCGCCGGCACCTGGTCGCCGAGCGCGGCCTGGATCGCCGCGCCGTGGCCTTCATGGGCTACTGGCGCCACGGCCGCCCCGACGCTTCCTGACCCCCTCCCCACCCTCCCTGTTGATCATGAGGTTGGCGGCAGTGTAGGAGATCAACACCGCCGCTAACCTCATGATCAACGACGCAGGGGAGGTGGGGAAGAGGGGGGTGGGTGGGGGGTCAGGGGAGGGGGTGGGAGATGTTGCGGGCGTGGTCGGTCAGGGCGGCGGCGACGACGGTCGCCTCCAGTGGGAGCACCTCCAGGCAGCGGCGTACGGCGGCAGCCATCAGCGCGTTCGGCACCCGCATGGACAGCGTGCAGTGCGGCACCCACCGGCCCGGCCGGTAGTGCTCCACCAGCGTCACCCCGCCCGCGACGAGCAGGTCGTGCACCCGTCGGTGGTGCGCCAGCAGTTCCGGGGTGGGTACCGGACCCAACCACAGCACCCGGCCGACGAACTGACCGGCGTGCTGGAATGACAGCCGCAGCGGTGCCGCCACCGTGGTGCCGGCCAGCGCCGCGGTGACCTGCTCCGGGTCGAAACGCGGCGCGACCGCGAGCGAGACGTGGGGCCGGTGCCGCTGCTCCAGCAGGGAGCGCATGCTCTGCACCCCCTCGGCCTCCAGCGCGTCCCACAGCATCCGGATCCGCCGGGTGGCGACGGTGTCCAGGTAAAGCTCCAACGCGGCGACCACATGATCACTCTAGGGTGGCGTCCGAGGTAGGTCACTCACGGCCCGGGGCGCGGCGACGCCGACCGTCCCAGCGGTTGCCGATCTGCCCGTTCGGCGGTCCACTGAATTACATGGGTGTCATCAAGGTGGGCACGTCCTCGTGGGCGGACCGGACGCTGGTGCGTTCCGGCTGGTATCCGCGTCAGGTGAACACCCCGGCCGGTCGCCTGGGCCACTACGCCGACCGGTTCGGGTTGGTCGAGGTGGACACGTCGTACTACGCGGTGCCCGCACCGGAGACCGCGCAGGGCTGGGTCGACGCCACACCCGACGGGTTCACCTTCAACGTCAAGGCGTTCAGCCTCTTCACCGGCCACCCGACGCCGGTCGCCACCCTGCCCGCCGACCTGCGCCCGACCGGCGGACCGACCCGGATCCGCCGGCGCGAGCTGCCGACGGCCGCGTACGACGAGCTGTGGAGCCGGTTCCGGGCGGCGCTGACGCCGATCGCGGCGGCCGGCCGGCTCGGTGCGGTGCTGTTGCAGTTTCCACCGTGGCTGGCCCGTGGCGAGGCGGCCCGGCGACGGATCATCGAGCTGGCGTCGCGCTGCCGGCCGTGGCGGGTGGCCGTGGAGTTGCGGCACGCCTCATGGTTCGACGGGACGGCGGCGCTGGAGACGCTGGCCTTCCTACGTGACCAGGAGCTGACCTTCTGCTGCGTGGACATGCCGCAGGAGCATCCGGACCCGGTGCCGCCGATCCCGGTCGCCACCGCAGACCTGGCGATGGTCCGGTTCCATGGCCACAGCAGCGCCTGGACCAGCGGCGACAAGGAAGACCGGTTCCGGTACGCCTACGGCGACGAGGAACTACGCCGCTGGTCCGAGCTGCTGGTCGACCTCGCCGGACAGGCCGACGAGCTGCACGTGCTGTTCAACAACTGCTGCGCCGGTCAGGCCCAACGCGACGCGGAACGGCTGTCCGGCCTGCTCGACGGGGCCTCCCGGCGGGCCGTACCGTCCTGACCGGACCACGCGGTGGCGCTCACCCGCGCCAGGTTCCCTCCGGGTGCATCCCGGTCGCCTCCTCCAGCGCGTTGTCCGGCAGGTCCCCATCGGCGGCGTCGTCCGGGAAGCTGCGCCGCGACGGCGCGGGGTCCGGCGGCGCCCCGGGCCCGGCCACCGGCGCACGGGTCGGCTCCACCGAGCCGAACCCGTGCCGCCCGGCGGGCCGGTCAGTCGTGTCGCCGGCGAGGGGGGCGTCCGCGCGTCGTTCACCGCGTCGTCCCTCGGGCACAGCGGTCTCCTCGCTGCCCTCGTCCATCGGGGAGTCCCCACCGGCGCCCCACGGCGGATCCGCGTCGAAGCCGTCGGTGGTCCCCCAGGGTGCGACACCCTCGGGTGCCCGGTCCTGCCTGTCCCTGTCCGTCATGGCCACCTCGCTGATCGGTGTCCGGTGGCCGCTCTGGGCGACACCGGCGCCCCGGCACCTGAGTGCGCCGGCGTTCGTGTGGTTCCGCCGTCAGCGGCCGGACATCGTCATCTGTCGGATCGCCTTGGCCGTCGCCATTCCGCCGGCGCCCTTGCCCATCGTCTTCGACGTGTGGCCCATGCCGCCCACGCGGCCGAGCACGCCGCGCATGACCTGCCCTGGCTTCTGCTGCTCACCCATGTACGCGGTGACCACGATCAGGGCGCCGGTCAGGGCCGGAATCGCCCATTGCAGCATCTTCAACTGGCGCTGGCACGACGCCACGTTCGCCGGGGTCTGCTGGTTTGGCTCGGTGACCCCCTCGACCGACGGCTGTCCGGCCTTGGCCAGCCGCATGCCGAGCAGTCGGCTGTACCCGGTGACCGCCAGGGCGCTGACGGTCAGCGCGGTCTTCACGGCGCTGGCCCGGCCGACCCCGGCCTGGGCGACCATGCGTGGGCTCTCGGTCACCAGCTCGCCGACCGCCCCGGCGAGGTGGGCGCCGATGGCCGCCGCGTTGACCGGCGTCCACCGGCTCCAACCGGTCGACGCCATCGAGAGTCGTTGGGTCGAGTCACCCATCCGGGCTGCGGCACCGTTGACACCGAAGGCACCCATCAGGGAGCCGCCGAACCAGGCCGCCAGGCCCAGGTCGTGCATCGAACGCAGTGCGGTGTGGCTGTCAGACATTGGATCCCCTTCCACCGTGTCGGGCGCAGCGGCTTACCCAGGTTCGGAACCGCTAATCGCCCGGTCGGGGCGGGATGAGCCGGTCGGGGTGGAACGCCTCCCCGCCTCAGGTGCCGGTAGCTCGGTCACGCGCTGGGTAACCGAGGATTTCGACCAGGTTGCCCGTAGCGGCGGTGAAAGCCTCGTAGATCTCGTCATCGAAGTGATTGCGCCAGTCGCCGGCCTTACCCTTCCGGTAGTGGGAGATCCGACCCGAGTTCTCTTGTTCCTTCCGCATCCGCGAGAAGCTGTAACGGTCGAGGAGGTCCGCCAGCTCGGACGGCGGCAGGGCAATCCCGCAGTGCCGCATGAGCTGATCCACCTCGTCGAGCTGCTGCTCGCCGGTCAGGGCCTCGTATCGGAACAGGCGGAACTTGTCCGACGGCTTCGCAGTCGCCCACGACCGTAGGCTCTTGAACAGATTCCGTTCGGAGAGGCGGTTGATGGCGTACAGCATGCCTTCCTTCATTGACTTGTCCTGCAAAACTTTCCGAGCCTGCGGAATGTCGCCCATGGGGGCATGCGAGTTACGTAGAGAGAAGTAGCTCGAGACGACAATGTCACGGGGATCCCGGATGACGAAGAAGGCGCGATGGTTGTCGGATTTCGAGATCGCCTTGAAGCGTTTGTAGGAGCGGAAGACGGCCAGTGCCGCACGGCCCGGCGGGATGTCGTGGAGGCGGCCCTTGTAGAAGCGTGGATCGTACGGCAGCAGGCCGGAGTGGCGGTAGACGACGGGATCGCTGAACAGCGCCTTCACCCACTGGCTGCCCGTTTTGTGAACGGTGCAGTGGTAAATGTTGTCGTATTCGCAGCGCGCGACCACCGGTACTGTCAGCCGCATCCGACTGTTGTGGGCTTCGAGCTGTGCGCGCCGAATGACGACACGTACCGAATTGGGTGCGTGCTGCTTGGCGAAATCGAGCGTTCGATTGATCATCATCCGAACCTTTCCCGTGTGCCTACAAGACGAGGTTGATCACGTTTCTTCTCGCCTGGGTCGTGTCGGCCGCAAACCTCCGGGCTGCGCCGTCAACAATGCGCTAGGAATATCCCTGACGGCCCTATTAATGTCAATCCCGAAGTGGATCTTATCGGCCGCCCGGCGGTGGCCGCGTCAGCGGGCCGGCAGGCTGGCCGTGAAGTCGGCCACCCGCGCGGCCAGCGGCCCGTCGGCACGTACCCAGGTGAAGTGGTCCAGGTCGGTGCCCGGCACGCCGTAGCGCTCACGCTCGACGGGAGCTGCGGTCAGCTTGGCGCAGAGCCGGTCCAGGCTGGGATGCGGGGTGTACTGGTCGCCGTCGACGCTGATCGCCAGCACCGGGGTGTGGATCCGGCGTATCGCCGCCTCGGTGTCCACCCCGTCCAGCTCGGGAAAGTGTCCGGTGCGGGCGATGTGCGCCCAGTCGCGGATCACCCCACGCGCCTGCCGGCCACCGAAGCCCCATCCGGGCCAGACCCCGAGCAACCGGGCCGTGGCGGCGATGCCCTGGGACACCGGCAGCAACCCGTACCGCCGAGGGCCGGTGAAGTCACGCCAGTAGGGGATGCCGACCGCGATCAGGGCCAGCCCGTCCACCTCGTCCTCGCCGTGCAGGGCCAGGTGCACCACGGTGACCAGACCGCCGAGGGAGTGCCCCAGCAGCAGGGTACGCCGGCCGTTCAGCCGGGGTTTGAGGGCCGCCCGTACCGCCCCGATGTCGGCGGCCAGTTCGGCGTAGCCGTACCGGGAGCTACGACTGGGCGGGGGAGTGCTCTCGCCGGTGCCGCGCAGGTCCGCCACGACCACGGCGAGCCCGGCGGCGCGCAGCGCGGCGGCGAACGGCCGGTAGTAACGGGCGCGGACCCCCATCGCCGGTGCGATCAGCACCACCGGGGCGTCGGCCACACCGACGGGTTCCGGGTAGACCTGGATGCCCAGCCGGGCACCGTCAACCTGGACGAATTCCTGCTGGTACTCCACCGCGTTCACGCCAAACAGGCTACGGGCGGGTAGGTAGCGGCTGGGGGTCGCCCCCGCCGGGACTGCGTCCCAGCGAGGTGTGCCCCGGAACCGGCCTGGTTCCGGGGCACGCCGTGACCCGTCTGGTGCGTTCAGGAGACGCTGATCGCGCCGTTGGAGCCGCGTACGCAGGCGACCGAGCGGGCGGCGGTGGTGGCCGCGCCGGAGAGGCACTGGCCCAGTACCTCGTGCCCGGCGGCGTTCGGGTGCCACGACTCCTGGCAGGTCTGGAAGTAGCTCACACAGGTGTTGGCGATCCGCTGGATGGCGATCTTGTCCTTGCCGGAGAGGCTGGTCACGAAGGTGCCGTTCGGCGGGTTGTCCATCAGCCGGATCGGGGTGGCCAGGGTACCGGTCGGGCTGTTCGTGTTCTCGCAGAGCCGGGCGCCGTCGAAGGCCCGCTGCACGTTGAGGTAGACCAGGTCGGCACCGGTGAACTCGGCGGCCAGGGTGTCTCGGGCGGAGCGCACGATGGTGCCGAGCCCCTGCGAGAACCGATGACCGGGAGCGAGGCTCGCCCGGTGGATCGGGCAGCCGGCCGCGTACCGCTCGGCGCCCAGCGCGCGGAACTTGTCCCGGGTGTCGTCCCGGTTGTCCTCGGAGTGGTACGTGGGGGCCAGGTCCAGCGGCAGCGGGTTGGTGTAGTCCTGCAACACCACCCGGTGCTGGCCGTCGGCGTCCACTTCGCGCAGGGTGGTCAGGATCTGGCGTACGGCTGCGGTGGTCTCCGCCGTCGCGGCGGTGATCTGAGCGGCGGTGGCCAGGTCGGCGTCGCTGCACGGCTTCTGCTCCACCGGCCCGTTCAGGTACGCCCAGAACTCCCACCAGCCGGTCCAGGCGTCGGCGATGAACTGGTTGGCGCACTTCTCGGCGACGCCGCCGAAGGTGAACGAGCTGTTGTTCGAGCCGAGCCCGATCAGCACCAGGTCGATGTCATGGGTCTGGGCGACCGCGCGGAGCTGGTCGAGTTGGGCGGCGACCTGGCGGCCGTTCGTCCGGGCCGACGAGGCGGCGGCGACGTCGTGCGGCTGGCCGCCCGAGCAGGCCAGATTGAACCGGTCCTGGATGCCGGGCAGTGTCGCCCGGTGCAGCGAGGCGTTGGCGGAGCGGTGGCAGAAGAAGGCGTTGCTGTTGGGTGCTGTCCACCCCGGGAAACTCCGCGCCACGCCGGTCGCGTCGACCACTGGCTGGTAGGAGCCGGCACCCTCGCCGCTGATGAAGCTGTCACCGAGGGCCACCGCCGCGGTGGGTGGTGCGGCCGAGGCGGCGGGGGCCGCGACGGCGGTGGAGAGGGCCGCTGCGGTGACGGCCAGGGCCATCGCGGCGGCGGTACGACGCAACGCGGACATCGGCTTCCCATCCGTTCATAGAAATGTGAAAGATCCTCCGTTGTGGTGATGAGATCACGCAGGTGTGACGAACGTCAACAGTGGGAAACATCTGTGACGGACGGGTCCAGCGGGTCGCGGAGGCTCCCGTGGCCGGCGTCGCGCACCGTCGCCGGGGCATAAGGCCGGCAGCCGGGACGTTGGCCACAGCAGGTCCGCCAGCAGCGGTACCGGCGTGCCGGGCGGGTGTCCGCACAGGTCGTCGGGGGGTGCGGCTACGCTCGCTGCGGCGTGCCCGCGCCGAGCAGACCGCCGACGGCGCGGGGGAGCACATCGCCGAGACCGGGGAGTACGACCAGTTGACCGCAGAGCCTGACACCCTGTATGGGGCCGACGACCTCACCCACCTCGAGGGGCTGGACGCCGTCCGTAAGCGGCCCGGCATGTACATCGGCTCCACCGACAGCCGTGGCGTGGGTCACCTCGTTAACGAGATCCTCGACAACTCGACCGACGAGGGCGTCGCCGGCCATGCCACGAGCGTCGAGGTCGTCCTGCACGCCGACGGATCGGTGCAGGTCGACGACGACGGCCGGGGCATCCCCACCGACGTGCACGCCCGCTCCGGCATCTCCGGTGTCGAGCTGGTGCTCACCCGCCTGCACGCCGGCGGCAAGTTCGGCGGCTCCGGCTACAAGACCTCCGGCGGCCTGCACGGCGTGGGCGCCTCGGCGGTCAACGCCCTGTCCCGCCGCTTCGACGTCACCGTGCGCCGGGGCGGCAAGGTGCACGCCATGTCGTTCCGGCACGGGGTGCCCGGCGTCTTCGACGGCGACGGCCCGGACGCGCCGTTCACCCCCGGCCCGGGGCTCCAGGTCATCGGCGCCATGAAGCGCGGCCGCCGCACCGGCACCTCGATCCGCTACTGGCACGACCCCCGCTACTTCGAGACCGGTGCCACCCTCGACCACGACGCCGTGCGGGCCAAGCTGCGCCACACCGCGTTCCTGGTCCCGGGTGTCGGTTACACGCTGCACGACCGCACCACGGAGGAGCCCACCGAGGAGCGCTTCCACTATCCCAACGGCCTCACCGACATGGTGGAGTTCCTCGTACCGGCCGGCGACCGGCCCGTCTCCGGCACCCTGCTGGTCACCGGGGAGGGGACGTACCGGGAGAACGCCGCCGACGCCAACGGCGTCATGCAGTCGAACGTCCAGCGCCGGGCCGAGGTCGAGATCGCCTTCCGCTGGGGCACCGGCTACGAACGCACTGTCGAGTGCTTCACCAACACCATTCGCAACGCCCACGGCGGCACCCACCGCAAGGGCTTCGAGCGGGCGTTGGCGCGTACCCTCGCCGACGCCGTACGCAACACCCGGGGCCTGCTCAAGGCCAAGGAGGACGCGCCCACCCTGGACGACGTGCTGGAGGGCATGACGGCGGTGGTGCACGTGCGGGTGCCCGAGCCGCAGTTCACCTCGCAGACCAAGGACGAGCTCTCCACCGCCGGCATCACCAAGGTCGTGCAGGGCCTGGTGGAGCGGCACGTCAGGTCCTGGCTGGACGACCGCAGGACGCGCACCGAGGCGCGTACGGTCCTCCAGAAGATCGTCGACGCGTCCCGGGTACGCCTCACCCAGAAGCAGCAGAAGGACGCCGCCCGCCGCAAGACCGCCCTCGAAGGCGCGGCCATGCCCGCCAAGCTCGTCGACTGCCGCGCCTCGGGAATCGACAGAAGTGAATTGTTTATCGTGGAAGGGGACAGCGCCCTCGGAACAGGCCGACTTGCCCGGTCTTCGGAGTACCAGGCGCTTCTTCCGATTCGGGGCAAGATCCTGAACGTGCAGAAGGCCAGCCTTCAGCAGGTGCTCGACAACGCCGAGTGCGCGGCGATCGTGCAGGTGCTCGGCGCCGGCTCCGGGCGTACCTTCGACCTGTCGACGCTGCGCTACGGGCGGGTGCTGATCATGGCCGACGCCGATGTCGACGGCGCACACATCCGGACGCTGCTGATCACCCTCTTCGCCCGGTACATGCGACCGTTGATCGAGGCGGGCCGGCTCTACGCCGCCATGCCACCCCTACACAAGATCACCACCAAGGGGCGCAATCCGGATACCGTCTACACCTACACCCAGGCGGAGATGGAGTCGACGGTGCGCCGGTTCGAGAAGGCCGGCAAGCAGATCGTCACACCGGTGCCCCGGTTCAAGGGTCTCGGCGAGATGGACGCCGAGGAGTTGTGGGAGACCACCATGAACCCGGCCACCCGCGCGGTACGCCGGATCAACCTGGACGACGTCGACGCCGCCGAGCGGATCCTCGAACTACTGATGGGGGAGAAGGTCGAGCCGCGCCGCAACTGGCTGATCGACTCCGCCGACCGGGTCGACCGCGCCGCCATCGACGCCTGACCACCGCGTCTCTCGGAAGGAAAGCTGAGCCATGGCACGCCGCAAGGAGACGAAGGTCGACCATTCCGCGTTCGACCGGGCCGGCGCGCGGATCATCGACAACCCGCTGACCACCGAGGTGTCCGACTCCTACCTGGAGTACGCCTTCTCGGTCATCCACTCCCGGGCGCTGCCCGACGCCCGCGACGGCCTCAAGCCGGTGCACCGCCGCATCCTCTGGTCGATGTACGAGCAGGGCCACCGCCCGGACCGGGCGCACGTGAAGTCCGCCCGGATCGTCGGGGACGCGATGGGCAAGTACCATCCGCACGGCGACACCGCGATCTACGATGCGATGGTCCGGCTGGCGCAGGACTTCTCGCTCAACGTGCCACTCATCGACGGGCATGGAAATTTTGGTAGCCCGGACGATGGACCGGCAGCGGCGAGATACACCGAGGCTCGGATGTCGCGGGAGGCGATGCTGCTCGTCGGTGAGCTGGGCGAGGACACCGTCGACGTCGAGCCCAACTACGACGGCTCACTGACCCAGCCCACCGTGCTGCCGGCCGCCTTCCCGAACCTGCTGGTCAACGGTGCCGCCGGAATCGCGGTCGGGATGGCGACCAACATGATCCCGCACAACCTGGGCGAGGTCGTCGCGGCGGCCCGGTGGCTGATCCGGCACCCGAACGCCACCCTCGACAAGCTGATGGAGTTCGTGCCCGGTCCCGACCTGCCCACCGGCGGCATGCTGCTCGGCCTGGACGAGGTGCGCCGGGCGTACGAGACCGGCCGGGGCGTGGTGCGGATGCGCGGCAAGGTGGAGGTCGGGCCGCTGGAGGGCAGCCGGGGCCGGCAGGCCATCACGGTGGTCGAGTTGCCGTACGGCGTCGGTGCGGAGAAGGTCATCGCCGCGATCACCAACGAGGTGAACAAGACCAAGCGGCTAACCGGGATCGCCGACGTCAAGGACCTCACCGACCGGGAGAGCGGTACCCGGCTGGTCATCGAGTGCAAGGTCGGCGTGAACCCGCAGGCGCTGCTCGCCGACCTCTACCGCTTGACCCCGCTGGAGCAGTCCTTCGGCGTCAACAACCTGGTGCTCGTCGACGGGCAGCCACGCACCCTGGGGCTCAAGGAGCTGCTGGAGGTGTTCCTGGCCCACCGCTACGAGGTGGTGACCCGGCGCAGCGCGTACCGCAAGCGCCGGCGGGAGGAGCGGCTGCACCTGGTCGACGGACTGCTGATCGCGCTGCTCGACATCGACAAGGTGGTGAAGCTGATCCGGGGCAGCGAGGACGCCCAGGCGGCCCGGAGCGGCCTGATGCGCCAGTTCAAACTCTCCGAGATCCAGGCCAACTACATCCTGGACACCCCGCTGCGACGGCTGACGAAGTACGACCGGCTGGAGCTGGAGGCCGAGCAGCAGAAACTGCGGGCCGAGATCGCCGAGCTGTCCACCATCCTGGACGACGAGAACGTGCTGAAGAAGGTCGTATCCGACGAGTTGGCCGCGGTGGTCAAGCAGTTCGCCGCGCCCCGGCGGACGACGCTTGTCGACGGTGACCTCAAGGAGGTGCTGGCCGCGTCCGCGCCGGCCGGGCCGTTGGAGGTGGCCGACGACCCGTGCCAGGTGATCCTGTCGGCAACCGGGTTGGTGGCCCGCACCGCGGCCGAGTCGGAGGAATCCGCCGAGGGGCGTCGCCGGCACGGCCGGGTCAAGCACGACGCGGTACGCGCCGTGGTGCACTCCACCGCGCGGGGGCGGGTGTTGCTGGTGACCAGTGCCGGCCGGGCGTTCAAGGTGGACGTGCTGCCGCTGCCGGTGCTGCCGGAGCAGGCCGGCACGGTGTCGTTGCGGGGCGGGATGTCGGCCGCCGAGCTGGTGCCCCTGGAGCCGGGGGAGACCGTGGTCGGCCTGGCGCCGCTCGGCGCTTCCGCGGAGGGCTCCCCGGGCCTGGCCCTCGGTACCCGGCAGGGCGTGGTGAAGGTCTGTGCCCCGGACTGGCCGGTGCGATCCGACGAGTTCGAGGTGATCGGGCTGCGGGACGGCGACGAGGTGGTCGGGGCGACCTGGCTGGTCGACGGCACCGAGGCGCTCGCCTTCCTGACCAGTGCGGCCTCGCTGCTGCGGTTCCCCGCCGCGACCATCCGCCCGCAGGGGCTCAAGGGCGGCGGGATGGCCGGGATCGCCCTGTCGTCCGGGGCGCGGCTGGTGTTCTTCGGCGCGATCCGCACCGACGATCCGGAGCACGGTGAGCCGATGGTGGTCACCTCGACCGGTGCGACGGTCAAGGTGACGCCGCTGTCGGCGTACCCGGCGAAGGGGCGGGCGACCGGCGGGGTGCGTGCCCATCGGTTCCTCAAGGGTGAGACCGACGTGGTGGTCGGTTGGGTCGGTCCCCGGCCGGTGGGCTCGACGGCCAACGGTGAGGCGGTGGAGCTGCCGGCGGCCGACCCGCGCCGTGACGGTTCCGGCTTCGCCGTCATGCTCGGCCCAGCCGTGGTGGGTCACCAGATCGACCGCGATTAGGTACCTGCTGCTCGATTCTGGCGTGCCGGGCCCAACTCGTCCGGCACGCCGCAATTCATCGACGCCCGTCATTGACGTATGACGTATGACGACGATACGTTGGGGCTTGCTCGCTGGTGGCCCGACGTGTCGACACCACCATCCACAACGTCGGTGCCTGCGACAACGCGCGTCCTTCCCGACCGCGCGTGGTCCTAGTCGAAGGAGTGGATCAATGATTGGTGAGGTTCGTCCCGCCTCTCCTCCCAGGCGTCGGCAACGGTCGGTCGTGGCGGCGGTCGGTGCCGCCGTCCTGGCGGCCGGCAGCCTCGTCGCCATCAATGCGACACCCGCAGCGGCGGCGACAGTCGACCCCAACGCGTGGTACGTGTTGGTCAATCGCAACAGTGGTAAGGCATTGGATGTGTACGGTCTGGCGACCAACGACGGTGCGCGGATCAGTCAGTGGACGCGTAACGACGGCGCGAACCAGCAGTGGCAGTTCGTGGATTCCGGTGGTGGCTTCTACCGGGTGAAGTCGCGGCATTCGGGCAAGGTGCTGGATGTGTCGAACGGGTCGACGGCTGATGGTGCGGCGGTGGTGCAGTGGTCGGATCACAATGGCACGAATCAGCAGTTCCGGTTGGCTGACTCCGATGGTGGTCATGTCCGGTTGGTCAGTCGGCACAGCGACAAGGTTGTGGAGGTGCAGGGTGCCGCCACTGCGGATGGCGCGAACGTCGTGCAGTACGCCGACTGGAACGGGGCCAATCAGCAGTGGCAGTTGGCGCGGGTCGACGGGGGTGGCCCCACGTCGCCGCCACCGACCGGTGAGCCGGGCGCGGGGTGTGGTGGGACGCCGACGCTGGGCAACGGTACGCACACCATCCAGAGCGGCGGCCAGAGCCGCCAGTTCATCCTGCGAATCCCCGCCAACTACGACAGCAACACCCGCTACCGGTTGATGTTCGCGTTCCACTGGTGGGGCGGCACCGCCGGCGACGTCGCCTACGGTGGAGCGGACGGGGCCGCCTGGGCCTACTACGGGCAGCAGGAGCAGTCGGACAACACCGCGATCCTGGTCGCGCCGCAGGGCATCGGCAACGGTTGGGCCAACTCCGGTGGCGAGGACGTCACCTTCGTCGACGACATGATTCGTCGGATCGAAAGCGACCTCTGCGTCAACACCACGCAGCGCTTCGCCCTCGGGTTCAGCTACGGCGGGGCGATGAGCTACGCCCTCGCCTGTGCCCGCGCGAACGTCTTCCGGGCCGTCGCGGTCTACGGCGCCCCCCGGGAGCTGAGCGGGTGCAGTGGTGGCACCCAGCCGATCGCGTACTTCGGCATCCACGGCATCTCCGACAACATCGCCAGCGGGCGGTCGTTGCGGGACCGGTTCGTCCGCAACAACGGTTGCACCCCGCAGAACCCACCGGAGCCGGCGGCGGGCAGCCGGACGCACATCACCACCGTCTACTCGGGATGCCGGGCCGGCTATCCCGTGCAGTGGGGCGCGTTCGACGGCGGTCACACCCCCGGCCCGGTCGACGGCGGCGGCGACAGCGGCGCCAGGACCTGGACCAAGGGCGAGGTGTGGCGCTTCTTCGCGCAGTTCTGAACCGCAGCCGCAGCTGTGGGTGAAGGCGAGCCCGCTCCCGTCGATCCGGCGGGGGCGGGCTCGGCTCGCCATCGTTCGGATGCTGCGGGTGCGGTGGATGTTGCTCAGGCGACGCCGGCCGGCCGGAACTGGACGCTGACCCGGGGGCCGACCGGGCGGGCGGTCTTGGGTATCGCATGCTCCCAGGTGCGCTGGCAGGAGCCGCCCATCACCACCAGGTCGCCGTGGCCGAGCGGAAAACGCAGGCTGGTTGCGCCGCCACGCGGGCGCAGCAGCAGCTGACGCGGCGAGCCGAAGGAGACGATGGCGACCATGGTGTCGATGTGTGCGGAGCGGCCCTGGGTGTCGCCGTGCCACGCGACGCTGTCCCGGCCGTCGCGGTAGAGACACATCCCGGCGGTGACGAAGGGCTCGCCCAACTCGTCGGCATAGTGGCGGGTCAGCGCCGCGCGGGCGGCGGTCAGCACCGGGTGCGGTAACGGCCGGCTGGCGCCGTACCAGCTGAGCAGCCGGGGCACGTCGACCTCGGCGTCGTACATGGTGCGCCGTTCGGCCCGCCACGGCACCTCGCGCAGCAGCACGTCGAGCACCTGGTCGGAGCCGCGCACCCAGCCGGGCAAATGGTCGACCCAGGCGCCCCGGCTCAGCGGGTGCCGGCGCGGCTGCCCGGCCAGCGGGCCGAGGGTGGGCGCCGCGTCGGTGACCTCCAGCATCGACGGCTGGTACGCGGCCTGCGACATACCCGCAGCCTAGCAGGTATTTAGCACACCAGTGCTACCGGCGCGGCGCTGATGCGACGCCTGCTCGACGGCGCGGACCCGGCGGCGGACGCCGGAGGATAGGAGGCGGGGCGGCGGCATGGCTACCGGGCAGGACGTGCCTGCGGCGCGGTACCGCACCATCGCCGCGGACCTCGCCGCCAAGATCCGATCCGGGGACTATCCGGCCGGCGGGGCGCTGCCCTCCCAGCGTGACCTCAGCGCCGCCTACGGGGTCACGTTGATG
Organism: Micromonospora sp. ATLC16; assembly: GCF_057196645.1. Taxonomy (NCBI): domain Bacteria; kingdom Bacillati; phylum Actinomycetota; class Actinomycetes; order Micromonosporales; family Micromonosporaceae; genus Micromonospora; species Micromonospora sp. ATLC16. The sequence goes on along the minus strand of NZ_JBXUOW010000008.1, from coordinate 31,252 downwards.
ACGCTGCGGCAGGCGTTGCGGCAGCTCAGCGACGAAGGGCTGATCGAGCAGCAGCCCGGCCGGGGCACCTTCGTCACCCCGCCACACCTGGCGTACCGGCTCGGCTCGCTGCGCAGCTTCGCCGACGACCTGCGGGATCAGGGCCACGAGGTGCGTACCGCCGTGGTCGGCCGCGCGGTGCGTCGGCTGCCCGCCCGGGTCGCCGGCACGCTGCGGGCCGGCCCCACCGAATCCGGGCTGCGGCTGGAGCGGGTCCGCGCGTTCGCCGGCCGCCGCGCCGTGCACCAGGTCTCCTGGGTACGCGCATCGCACGCGGACGGCCTGCGCGAGGTGGACTTCACCGCGACCTCCCTGTACGAGGCGCTCGCCACCCGGGGTGTCTCGGTTGCCCGGGCCACCGAGGCGATCCGGCCCGGCATCCTCGACGGGGCGCTGGCGGCACACCTCGACGACACACCTGGTGCTGCCGTGCTGATCAGCGACCGGACCACCTACACGCTGGACGGCACCGCCATCGTCGCCGACCGGGCGACGATCCTCGGCAGCATGATGGAGATCAACACCGACCGGGCCGCGCGGAGCCTGTCACTGCACTGGGGAGCCAGCCGCGACGCGTCGTAGCGCCTTCAGCACCGCGTCCACCACCCGCTCCCGTCCGCGCCCGTCCACGGCGGCCCAGGCGCGGGCGGACAACTCCGCCCGACGGGCCCCGTCGTCGAGCAGCTCCGCCAGGGTGCGTGTGGCGGCGCGGAGCGCAGGACCGCCGCCGGCCAGCGCGGGCAGCTCGCCGAGCCCGGCGGCCAGACCCGCCGCCACCACCCGGTGGTACGACTCGCGCTGGTTGTCCACCACGCAGACCAGCGCCGACGGGGCCCCGAGGCAGCACAGTTCCCAGGTGGAGGTGCCGGCCGCGCTGACCACCAGGTCTGCCGCGGCGATCAGGGTGGGCAGCGTGCCGGTGGGGGGCACCGGCAGCAGCGACTGCCCCGGGCCCGGCGTCAGCCCAGCTATCCGCCCGCCCAGTTCGGGCCGGCCGACGACGACTGTGAGTTCCATCGGCCGGCCGGTCGACAGCAGCGCCTCGGTCAGCACCGGTGCCGCGCCGGCCGCGTCGGTGCCGCCGAAGAAGGCCAGCACCGAGGGCGGCTGCACCGTCACCGCCGGGCGCGGGGCCGCCGGCCGGGCGGCCAGGACACCCTCCCGCAGTAGGGCGTACCCGCTGCCGGCGAGCAGCCTGCCCGCCGGCACCGCCAGGTCGGTGGCGAAGTTCTGGTCGAGATAGAGGTCGGCGTCCTGGCCCCGGGTGTCCCCGTCCACGATGGCCAGGGTCAGCACCCCGGCGGCCCGCAGCGCTCCCGCACCGGCGGGATCCAGCTCGTACGAGTCGAGGACCAGCACGTCGAGGTCGTGTCGGCGGGCCGTGGCGACCAGGTCGTCCGGGCTGTCCGGGCCGGGGTGCAACGGGATACCCCGGGCGGTGAGCTGGTCAGCCGCCCAACCGACGCCGTCGACGGTGCCGAAGACCTCGACGATCGCGCCCCGGGCCTGGAACTCCTCACCGAGGGCGAGACAACGGACCAGGTGCCCGACACCGCGCAGTGGCCCCGCGTCACAGCGCAGTCCGACTCGTAACGTGCTCAGCGCTCATCCAATCGCTTCTGCCGGACGTCGGCGTTCAGCGCGCGCAGCGCCGGCTGCCCGTCGAGCCAGTCGGCGAGCTTGGCCAGCGGCACGCTGACGTCACCGAAGTGGTCGGCCACCGCGCGGACCAGATCCCAGTCGCGAGCGGTGTCGAGGGTGAGGCGCAGCTGCGAACGGTCCGGAGTGAGGGTCACGCCGAGCACCCGGAACACCTCCGGATGCGCGTAAGCGTACGAGGTCACGTGCACCCGGTGATGGTCGGTGGCGAGCCGGTCGACGGTACGCAGCGCGTCCGCCCGGATGATCTCGACGTCCAGACCCCGGGGGAGGGTACGGGCGATCGACGTGCTGGCGTAGTCCAGCCCCGGCACGGCGCGATACACCGAGGCGACCAGGCTGACGATTTCCGGGTCCAGCAGCGGACAGTCGGCGGTGAACCGCATGACCGCGTCGGCGGGATGGTCGTCCAGGGCGCCGACGAAACGGGTCAGCACGTTGTCGACCGGCCCCCGGTGCCAGGCGACGCCGAGCCGGTCACACTCGGCGACGACCGCGTCGTCACTGCTGTCGCTGCTGGTCGCCACCACCAGGTCGGCCAGCACACCGCTGTCCTGGGCTGCCCGGACCACCCGGCCGAGCACGCTGCGTCCGGCCAGTGGGCGCAGCACCTTGCCGGGCAGCCGGGAGGAGCCCATCCGCGCCTGCACGATGCCGACGATCCGGTCCGTCACTGCTGTCCTCCCTGCTTCGTGGAGATGGCGGCGCGGGCTCGGCGTTTGGCGGCGCGGGCGCCGCGCCGGGCCATCCGGGCCGGAGCGATGGCCAGCAGCCCGACCTTGTAGCTCAGCGAACCGCTCAACAGATTGATCTTCGCCTCTGCCCGGCGCAGCGCCCGCTCCCGCGAGGTGAGCAGGTTCTCGGTCCACGTGAGCAGCGCCGTCAGCCGGGTGTTCTCGTCCTGCTGCCGTCGCCACGCCTCGCGGAGTTGCTGGTAGCTGCGCGGGCCCGGCGGCGGGTCGGTCGGTGCGACCGTGGTCGCCGCCGGCTGCATCGCGGCCTCGACGACCGTCCTGTCGAAGTCGCGTCCGGCGACCCCACCGAGCACCACGGTCAGCCCGGCAACGTCCAGCGTGGAGGTCCACGGGTGGGCGTACCCGCCGGTGAGCAGCTCGGCGGCGAAGCGCCACAACGTGCGGGCCAGGACCACGTCGACCGGCAACGGTGCGTCGGCCCGTCGGCCCCGGGCGAGCACCGCCCAGCGGTCGCCGTCGACGACCAGGTTGTCCGCCCCGGCCAGTGCCACCGCGCCGCCGAGATGTCCCTGCTCGGCCTGGCCGTCGAGCCAGTCGGCATAGCCGCGCAGCAGCCGGCGCAGCAGCGCCGTGTCGCGGCGCAGGCAGCCGTCGAGCAGCAGGCTGCGCAGCAGACGCCCGTCGGGCACCGGTCCGTCCGGACCATCCGGGTCGCGGTCGGCCACCTCCCGGCCGGCGTACGCTGCGGCCCCGCCGTCGTGCCAGTGCCAGCCCTGCGGCCCGTCCCGCACCTCGACCACCGCGTCGCCGGTCAGCGCGCCCACGACCAACGCCACCGGCAGCCGGGTGGGTACGCCGACCCCGGGTGGCAGGTGCTCCGACCGGTCGGCGCGCGGCTGCGGGTGAGCCGCCTCGCCGGGCTCGGCCGGCCCGGGGCCGGTGTCGGTCGGCTGCGTGGCCGGGTCGGTCTGCTCGTGGTCGGTGTCGGTCGGCTGCGTGGCCGGGTCGGCGGCCGGTCGGCGGGCGAGGACCAGCCAGGACGGGGCCAGGTCGGCGGCGCGACCGGCGTGCAGGGCGTCCACGGCCAGCCGGGCCGGATCGGTGAGGACGAACCGGCCGGTGTACCCGTCGGTGCAGGCGGCGTGCAGCACCGCGTCGAACAACCCGCTGCCGGTGCGCCGAGCCAGCTCGTCGACGGCCAGCAACGCGGTGGTCAGGTCGGGACGCGGGTACCCGGCGTAGCAGGTGCCGGGGATCATCCCGGCGGCGGCCAGCCGCTCGCGGGCCTGCCCCAGGTTCGCGGGACGGGCGGCGTCGAGCACCCCACCGACGGTCCACTCGGCATCGCCCCGGCCGGCATACCAGCTCTCGGCGGCGACCAGCCGGTGTACGCCGAGCGGGTTGTCCAGCCGCAGCAGCAGCTCACCACCGGGGCGGACGGCCGCCACCAGGCGGTCCAGCAGCCCGTTCCAGCCGAGCCGCTCACCTTCGACCGACTCGACCGCGTCCAACCCGGCACCGGCGATCACCACGTCGTACTCCTCGCCGGCCGGCAGGCCGTGCGGGCCGCTCACCAGCACCCGGTCCACCCGCCCGGCGAGCACCGCCGCGTCCGGGTAGCCGCGCAGCAGGCAGGTGATCCGGGCATGGGCCAGCGCGTCGAGCAGCGCCGGACCGTGCGGCCCGGCCAGCAGCACCCGGGCGCCGGCCGGCACCAGGCGAGCGGCCAACGCGACGAGTGGACCGTCGTCGGCCTCGTCCGTGCGGTCGGACCAGGCGGGCATCTCACCGCCGGGCAGCGTCACCGCCGACGTCGTCTCGGTTGTCACGTCGTCTCCTCCTGCGGGTACGCCCACCCCAGCAACTCCCGTAGCGCGGCGGGCGGGTGGCGGTGGTCGGTGCCCAGCTCGGCGTGAGCGATCGCGACGGCGGTCGGCAGGTGCACCTGCTCGCCGTGCAACTGCGGCCACTGCCGGCGGATGCGGGCGGTGCCGCCGAAGGTCGGGTCCTCGTCGGCCAGCACCATCGGATCGCCGTACACCGCCGGTTCACAGCCGGCCGCGATGCCGTAGAAGATGGCGCTGGTCAGCCGGTTGGACGCGACCCGGCGGTGCCGGCGCAGCTCGGCGAGCTGGCGGTCCAGGAACTGCGGGTCGGTGTCTTTCCACCAGTGCCCGCGGTATCCGTGGCAGATGACCCGGAAGCCGGCGTTCTCGTAGAGCCGGCGTACCCGCCGCATCCGGTGTTCGTGCCAGTACAGGCAGACCGTGACCGGGCCGGGTTCGGTGTCCCGGATGCGGGCGATCAGTTCCTTGTGGTCACCCTTGACGTGCTGGCCCTCCCAGCCGTGGAACGGGTACCAGATGGTGCCCTCCCGGGGCGGCCGGGACTCCTCCGCCGGCCGCATGGCAAGCAGATAGACGAACGGCGCCCCGATCACCGTGACGTTGCGCCGCCCGACCGACCAGGCCCGCCGCCGGGTCTGCTCCGACCAGAGCAGACTCGGCGTGCGCTCGGCGTACGGGTGGCCGGGGGCCAGGCCGTCGCCGATGTTCCAGCCGTGCTGGACGTACCCGTTGATCCGGGGCGGGTGGCCGTCACCCAGACCCGCGTAGCGGGCCAGCACGTGGGCGTGACCGTAGAAGTGGTTGGCGTGGTGCATCGAGGATCCCTCAGGCGGCGGGCCGGAGCGAGACGCCGCGCAGGGCCGCAGCCAACGCGTCGATGACGCGGTCCTGGTCGGCGTCGCGCAGTCCAGGGTAGAGCGGCAGCGACAACTGCTGGGCGTAGAAGGCCTCCGACACGGGGCAACTGCCGCGCCGGTAGCCGAGATCGGCGAAGGCCGGGTGCCAGTGCGCGGGGATGTAGTTGACCTGGACGCCGATGCCTGCGGCGCGCATCCCTTCGTAGATCTCGCGGCGGCGGCCGTCGAGCACCCGGATCGGGTACAGGTGCCAGGCCGGGTCGGCCCACGGCTTCTGGACCGGCAGCCGCACCCCGTCCAGGTCGGCCAGCGCCTCGTTGTAGCGGGCCACCAGGGCGGCCCGCCGGGCGACGAAGTCGCCGAGCCGGCGCAGCTGGCTGCGGCCCAGCGCACAGAGCACGTCGGGCAGGCGGTAGTTCAGCCCGAACTCGTGCACCTCGTACCACCACCCGCCCTCGTCGGGAAGGTGCAACTCGTCGTGCTCGCGGACCGTTCCGATGCTGCGGAACCGGCGGGCCCGCTTGAGAATCTCCGGGTCGAGCGCGGCGACCCCGCCGCCCTCGGCGGTGGTCAGATTCTTCGTCGGAAAGAACGAGAAGGTGGTCAGGTCGGCGAGTGAGCCGACCGGCCGACCGTGGTACCGGCCGCCGATCGAGTGCGCCGCGTCGGACAGCAGCAGCGCGTCGCTGCTCTCGACCGACTTGCGCAGCGCGTCGTAGTCGGCGGGGTGGCCGCCGTAGTCGACCGCCGAGACGACCCTGGTGCGTGGCGTGACCGCGGCGGCGGCCGCCGCCGGGTCGAGGCAGAAGGTCTCGTCCTCGACGTCGGCGAAGACGACCTTGGCGCCGAGGGCGACCGCGGTGCTCGCGGTCGCCACGAACGTCATCGGCGGTACGACCACCTCGTCGCCGGGCCCCACGCCAGCCGCCGCGTACGCCACGTGCAGTGCCGCGGTGCCGTTGGACACGGCAGCGACGCCGACCCCGCCGGTCCACCCGGCGAGGTCCGCCTCGAACGCCGCGACCTGCGGACCAGTGGTCAACCAGTCGCTTTGCAGGGTCTCCACGACCGCCGCGACATCCTCATCGGTGACCGACTGTCGTCCGTAGGGAAGCATCGCCATCACGCGGCGGTGATGCCGAGCATCTCACGCAGCTGGGGCACCGTGAGCCACTCGTCGTTGGTGTCCGACTGGTACGCGAAGCCGTCCGGCACCGGCTCGCAGCCGACGGGTGGCTGGTAGCCCCAGGTGGCGATGGTCGGCTGCACGATGAACCGGTCCTTGGTGATCAGCGTCCGGCGGCTGTCGTCCGGGGCGATCATCTCCTCGTGCAGCTTCTCGCCGGGCCGGATGCCGATCTCGTGGGTGGTGGCGTCCGGGGCGACCGCCTCGACCAGGTCGAGGATGCGCATGCTGGGGATGCGGGGCACGAACAGTTCACCGCCCTGCATCTGGTCGAAGGAGTCGATGACGAACTGCACGGCCTGGTCGAGGGTGATCCAGAAGCGGGTCATCCGCTTGTCCGTGATCGGCAGGCTCTTGCCCTCGGCGGCGAGCCGGCGGAACAGCGGAACCACCGAGCCCCGGCTGCCGACCACGTTGCCGTAGCGCACCACCGCGAAACGGGTCGGGTGCTGCGCCGCGTAGTGGTTGGCGGAGATGAACAGCTTGTCGCCGACCAGCTTGGTCGCGCCGTACAGGTTGATCGGGCTGGACGCCTTGTCGGTGGAGAGGGCGACCACCTTCTGTACGCCGGCCTCGATCGCCGCGTCGACGACGTGCTGCGAACCGGTGATGTTGGTGGCGATGAACTCCGACGGGTTGTACTCCGCGGTGTCGACCTGCTTGAGGGCGGCGGCGTGTACGACGTGGTCCACACCGTGCATGGCCCGGGTCAGCCGGTGCCGGTCCCGGATGTCGCCGATGAACCAGCGCAGCCGGGGGTCGTCGCCGAGCTGCTGGCGCAGCTCGTACTGCTTGAGTTCGTCACGGGAGAAGACCACCACCCGGGCCGGATCGGTCTCGGCGAGTAGGTGCCGCAGGAAGGTCCTGCCGAAGGAACCCGTTCCCCCGGTGACGAGGATGGACGATCCGCTCAGCTCGCTCAACTGGTGCTCCCGTGTGTGTCGGATTCGCGGTCGGCCTCGGCCGGCCGGGTGGGAACGCTAGACGCGGCGGGTTAACGGGCCCATGCCCCGCGGTTAACCACGTGCCGTGCGGCGGTGAATGCCGGGCACCCGGTTGGCGAACACCTGCCGTCGTCCCGGCGTGCCTGCCGACGGGCGCTTCATACTGCCTTTCCTTGAAGTGCTGTTCGGGCTGTGGTCGTGCTTGTCTGGTCGGCGCTCTTGCCGAGTATTGGATCTTCGCTGGGATGGCAGGTTGCCGTGGCCGGCTCATTGGGCGCGGGAGAGTCGGGCAGCCTTGTTGTCACCCGCGGAGCGTCCCGCGTGAGTCGGCGCAGGTCGGCCTGGGTGAGCGGCGCGGGCAGAGCGGTGCCTCTGTGTGGTCCGAGCTGAGATCTTGACAGGCATGCGCTCTGTCAATCTATAGTGCTACGACACTATGACAATGGAGCGCGGATGATTGACTTCTATCTTGACGTAGGGTCCGGCGTCTCGCCGTATCAGCAGCTGGTGCAGCAGGTGCAGCAGGCGTTGCGGGTGGGGCTGCTGTCGGTGGGCGATCAGCTGCCGACGGTGCGGGACGTGGTGGCCAAGCTGGCGATCAACCCGAACACGGTGCTGAAGGCTTACCGCGAGCTGGAGCACCTCGGGCTCATCACGCCACGCCCCGGCCAGGGCACCTTCATCACCCGTACGCTCGCCGACGACTCGCTCGCGGCCCACGAACCGCTGCGCCAGGAGCTGCGGGCGTGGCTCGGCAAGGCACTCGCGGCCGGCCTGGACGCGGACAGCATCGAGGCGCTGTTCATGACCACCTTCCGGACTGCCGTCGAGGTGACCCGATGACCCCTGCGCTGCGCACCGAGCGGCTGAGCAAGCACTATCGCGGCGGTCACCGGGCTCTGACCGACGTGACGTTGACCTTGCCGGCGGGCCGGGTCGTCGGCCTGGTCGGGCCCAACGGCGCCGGCAAGTCGACGCTGCTCAACCTGATCGCCGGCACGATCCGGCCGACCTCGGGCAGCATCGAGGTCCTCGGCGCCCGCCCAGCGGCGAACCCGGCACAGCTGAACAAGGTCGGCTTCGTCGCCCAGGACACCCCCGTCTACCCGGGCCTGACCGTCGCCGAGCATATGCGCCTCGGCGCCAAGCTCAACGCCAACTGGGACGCCGGGCTCGCGCAGCGGCGCATCGCGCAGCTCGGCCTCGACCCGGCGCAGAAAGCCGGGCGCCTCTCCGGCGGGCAACGCGCCCAACTCGCCCTGACCGTAGCCACGGCCAAGCGACCCCAGCTGCTGATCTTCGACGAGCCGGTGGCCGCGCTCGACCCGCTGGCGCGGCGCATATTCCTGCAGAACCTGATGGAGTCGGTGGCGGACCTTTCGGCCACGGTCCTCCTGTCGTCGCACCTGCTCGGCGATCTGGAACGGGTTTGCGACCACCTGGTCGTGCTGACCGGTTCCCGGGTGCAGCTGGCCGGCGACGTCGACGACATCCTGGCCGCCCACTACCGGCTGGTGGACCGGCCCGGCCTGCCCGACAAGCTGCCGCCGGGTGTGGAGGTCATCCAGGCCGAGCACAACGCCCGGCAGAGCACGCTGATCGTCCGGGACACCAGCGGCATGCTGCCCCGGCTGCTACCCGAGCTGCTGCCGACCGCGACGCCGCTCGAGCTCGAGGACATGGTCCTCGCCTACCTCAACCGCGCGGTCACCACACCCGCCGGCCCCGACTCCCGGCAGCCCCTGGAGGTTCCCCGATGATCTGGCTGACCTGGCGTCAGTTCCGCGTGCAGGCCCTCATCGGGGTCGCCGCCGCCGCTTGCCTCGCGGCGTACTTGGTCGTGCTCGGCCGGCAGGTCCGCGACAGCTACGACGCCGCGGTCAACTGCGGTGCCGGCTGCACCCTCGACACCGCCCGGGACACGCTGGACAACGACTACTTCACCACCCTGCTGCTGTGCGGATTCCTGGTCGTGCTCGTGCCGGCCCTGATCGGCGCGTTCTGGGGCGCGCCGCTGGTCGCCCGCGAGCTGGAGACCGGCACCCACCGCCTGGCGTGGAACCAGGGCGTCACCCGCGGCCGCTGGCTCGCGGTCAAACTGGGCGTGGTCACCCTCGCCGGAGTGGCCCTGACCGCCACCATCAGCACGTTGCTCACCTGGGCTGCGAGCCCCTACGACAGGCTGATCGGTGGCCGCTTCGATCCGCTGATCTTCCCGACCCGCAACATCGCGCCGCTCGGCTACGCCATCTTCGCCGTGGTCGCCGGCACCACGATCGGGCTGCTCACCCGTCGTACCGTCACCACGATGGCCCTCACCCTGGCTGCCTTCGCCGCGCTGCAGATCCTGCTGCCCGCCGCGATCCGCCCGCATTTGGAGCCGGCGGTCACCGAGTCGGTCGCCTACAACGCGAGCGCCGCGATTGAGGGTGCCCGGATCAACCTGAAGGGTGGCGTCGCCAAGATCGAGGGGTACGCCAAGCCCGGCGCCTGGGTGCTCTCCGCCAGCACCGAGCTGCTCGACGCCGCCGGTAAACCGCTGAGCGGCTCGGTGGTCGCCCAGTGCAGCACCGGCGACCGCACCCGTGACGACGCCTGTTACATCGAGCAGAAGGCGCACTTCGAGGTCGAGTACCAGCCCGCCGACCGGTACTGGACCTTCCAATGGCTCGAACTCGTCATGTACCTGCTGCTCGCCTGCGCCCTGGCCGCCTTCGCGTTCTGGCGCATCCCGCGCGGCCTCAACTAGCCACAACCGGACCGCCTCAGCGGCCAGGCCACCACGCCTGACCATCGGCCCTGCACGCGCTTCCCCACTAACGGAGACATCTCGTGGTCACTCGCCGTACCCTGCTCAGATCCGGCTCCGCCGGCGTGCTCGCCGTGTCCGCGGGCGCCGCCGGGCTGCTCGCCCTGAACACCGGTGCCGCCGCCTCCTCGGCTTCGGCCGATGAGGTCACCACGCCCACCAAGCCCGGGGCCACAGCCCTGCAGCGAGCGTTGGACACCATCGCGGCGACCGCGGCCGCCGGCGTGCTCGCCGAATTCCGCCATCCCGGAGGGACCTGGCGCGGCACCAGCGGCGTCGCTGAGCTCGGCACCACCACACCGGTCCCGACCGCCGGCCGATTCCGTGCGGGCAGCGTCACCAAATCGTTCGTGGCCACCGCCGCCCTGCAACTGGTCGATAAGCGCCGCATCGGCCTCGACGACGTCGTCGAGAGGTGGCTGCCCGGTACGCTCGCCGCCGGCGAGCGGATCACCGTGCATCAGCTGCTCCAGCACACCAGCGGCATCGTCAACTACACCAACACCCGCGCCTTCCGCACGCTCTACGGCACCGTCGACGGCATCCTCAGCCTGCGCGACCGCACCTGGACCCCAGCTGAGCTGCTCGCCTTCACCAATGGCCAGCCGCTGATCTTCGAGCCCGGCACCTCCTGGACCTACTCCAACACCAACTACATCCTGCTCGCACTCATCATCGAGAAGGTCACCGGCCGGCCTTACGCCTCGGAGATCGAACGGCGCATCCTGCGCCCGCTCGGCCTGCACCGCACCGAACTCCCCGGTGCGAAGTCGACCATCGCCGGGCCGCACCCGCACGGCTACCTGCCTCAGGAACAGGACGGCACGCCCACGCCGATCGACATCACCATGCTCAACCCGACCGTCGCGGGCGCCTCCGGCGAACTCGTCACCACCACGGCCGACCTCAACCGCTTCTACCAGGCGCTGCTCACCGGCCGGCTGCTGCACCCGACCCAACTCGCTCAGATGCGCACCGCCCGGACCACCGGCCACGACTACGACTACGGCCTCGGCCTACAAACCAAACTCCTGCCCAACGGCACCCGGCTCTGGGGCCACGAGGGCGACATCTTCGGCTACCAGACCCTCTGCTGGACCACCAAGGACGGCCGCCACCAACTCACCGTCGCCGCCACCCCATGGGGCACTGGCAACCTCGACCAACTCCTCGACACCCTAGTGTCCACCGCATTCGCCTCGTCCTCGCCGGGTCCACGCGACGCGACCACCCCCGAACAATGAGGCGCCCCTGTCAGGTGCCGGCAAGGCCCTGCCCGATCACGGACGCTCGAGAGGACGGGATCGGCTTGAGCCGGAAAGAGCCGGCGACCTTCTGCTGGTAGATCTCCCGAGTTGCCGGGTCCCAGGGGATGCACCAGCGTCCGCTCGGACCGCGCCGGGCGGGCACCTGCCCCAGACGCAGCCAGTTGTAGATCGCGTCGGCCGGGATACCGAGTTCCGCGGCGGCCTGCTTGACGCTCACCTCGCCGTCCTGGACCGCGACGGTGCGCGGCCCGAAGACCTTGTAGGCGTCGCGGACCCGAGCGACGCCGCCAGCGGTGAACGGCTTCCCCTTTCCGGTGGTCAGCCCGGCGGCATTGAGCATGTCGGCGAGCTCGGAGCTGGTGTGGGTGGCGCCGTGCTGACGGATCACCTCCAACGCGGCGGGCGGGGTGCGGCCGGGGCCGGGGCGGGCCACGGCCAGTTCGTCAGTGGCGCCGGTATGCCAGCGCACCCCGATCCGCATGGTATGCGCGTCCGGCTCGGGCAGCAGGGTGACGTCAGCGATCAGGCTTCGCAGCAGCCGTTTACGGTCACGAGGGCTGGTGGTCTCGGCGTGCCACAGCCGCGGCAGGTCCTGCGCGAGGGCCTGCAACGAGGTGGCGGCCGGCAAGGCCGGTTTGGCGGCCTGCGCGGTGGCCAGCGCCGCCTCCGCCTCGGTCAGCGCGGCGAGTCGGGTTTCCCACCGCGACTCCAAAGTCCTTGCCACCAAACGGTTTTCCGGCTCCACGTTGCTGAAGGCCCGCTCGGCGCGGTCGGCCTCGTAGCGGGCCTGTTGCACCGCCAGCTCCGCGGCGCGGTGGCTACGGGTGTGCCGCTCGGCAACCTCCTCAGCCGCAGAAACGGCCACCCCGATCTGCTCCGGCGTGATCGTGTCCAGGAACAGCGCGGCGACCGCGTCGTCCACTGCGGTGGCGGAGAAGTTGCGGCATTGCGGGGTGCGCGCGGAGTCCTTGACCTGGCAGCTGTAGGTGACCTTGCGGTCGCGGCGGTCGTAGCGGGTGCCGACGCGGCCCCCGCATACGCCGCAGAAGATGATGCCCTGGCACAGCGCGGTGCCTTCGCGCACTGGCCGGGCGTTCTTCTGGGTGTTGTTGGCCGCGAGTTTCGCCTCGATGGCCAGGTAGTCCGACCAGGTCAGGTAGCCCTCGTGGTGGTCTTCGATGACCACCGTCCACTCCTCGCGGGCCCGCTTGCGGCGCGCGGAGCGCACACTGCCGTCGGGCTGCACCCGGCGCACGTCGCGGGTCTTGCCGAACGTGTACGCGCCGGCATACGTCGGATTCTTCAACGCCTGCAACACCCGGGCATGCGTCAGCTTGCCCCACTTGAGCTGCCCCGCCCACGCGCCGCCCCACGCCCGCTGCGGGAACAACCGGCCGGTCTCGGCGAACGCGCGGACCACCCCCAACGCCGACCCGGTGCGCTCGAACTCGGCGAACAGGTCGGTGACCGCCCGTTGGACCTGCTCGTCGGGGTCCTTGACCACCGTGTGGTCGTAGTCGTAGACGAAGCCGACCGGCAGCGGATGCCGCAGCTCACCGCGCTGCGCCGCCGCGAGCTTCGCCCCGTGCAGTCGCCCCAACAGGAAGTGGAGTTCGATTTCCGACATTTGCCCCTTGAGGCCGAGCAGGATGCGGTCGTTGACGTTGGCGAGGTCGTACACGCCGTCGGTGTCGATCAGCAGCGTGTCGGTCAGCCGGGCCAGCTCCATCAGCCGGGTCAGGTCCGCGTTGGAGCGGCCGAAGCGGCAGCCTTCCAGGCCGAACACCGCGCCGACCTCGCCCATACACATCCGGGCCACGATCTGCCGGTAGCCGTCGCGTTCGGCGCCGAACCGGCCGGACACGCCCAGGTCGGCGTCGACCACGACGATCTGCTCGGCCAGCCACCCGAACTCCGCGGCGGTACCGACCAGGCCGTACTGGCGGTGGGTCGACTCGGTGTTGAACCGCACCTGCGCGACCGTCGACTGCCGCACGTACACGATCGCCAGCCTCGACAGATGCGAGCTGCTGATCTTCGTCGTCGGGGTCACCGTCGGCCGGCCCGCTGCCGCGCAGCAACGACTCGACCATGTTCGCCACGGCCATCACCGCCTGGCGACGATCCCAGCCCGACATCTGCTCCCGTTCCCTGACGGTCACCCCTGGCATCCCCGGCACTGACCGCCTCCGCCAGCGGCGCCCCGCTTGGGTCGATCGCATCGACCAGCGACCGCGCCGCCGTCAAGCCGTCCACCGCGAGGCGGTCGGTCGAGGCGGGCACGCCGCGGTCGGTCCATTCCTGAGCCACGGTGACCCGTCGCCTCCCCTCGACTTCGCACACGAAGAACAGCCCAGTGCGCTTGCGCTGCGAAAGCAGCACGGTCAAGCGCTGACCTTTCAATGGATGGAAAGGGTGAGTGATCACCAATGAGTCCGAAGAGTACCTTGACTGATGAGCCGTATAGGGCACGGGTTCCGACCTGCGTCGACCGGGCGGTTAGCGTCTCGATCCGACCGGGAACCGTGGCGCGTCCGGACGGCGGCTGCCTGCCCGGGGCCGCGTCCTGGGAGGAAAGATGACCGTCGAGGCCGAGACGACCCGGGCCGGTAAGACGGGCGGATCGGTGGCCCGGCCGGGATCTCCGCGCCCCAACCGCCGACGCTGGTTGGTCCCGCTGCTGCTGGTCGGCGGCTGGCTGCTCGGCACCGCCTGGCGGATCTGGTTGGCCCGCCACGCCAGCATGCCGTTCGCGCACACCGACGAGGACAGCTACCTCAACACCGCCCGCGCCCTGGCCGGCGGTCCCGGCGGATTCAGCAGCGAGAACGAGACCCTGCGCCGGATCGGGTACCCGCTGCTCATCGCGCCGGCCTTCCTCCTCGACCGGGAGTTCCTCGACACCTACCTGCTGGTACGGGTGATCAACGCGGCGCTGAACGCGACGGTCCTGCCGCTGGCGTACCTGCTCGGTCGCCGGCTGTTGGGACTGCGGCCCGGTCCGGCCCTGGCGGCGGCGGCCGGCGCGGCGACGCTGCCGGCGGTGGCCTTCCACGCCACGGTGGCGATGACCGACGCGGTGCTCGGGCCGCTGCTGCTGGCCTGGCTGCTCGCCGTGCACCGGCTGGTCGAGCGGCCCGGACCGGTCGCCGCGGCGATGTGCGGCGCCCTGGCGGGGGCGGCGCATCTGGTGCACTCGCGCGGGGTGGTGATTGTCGCCGGGTTCGCGCTGTTGGCTCTGGCGCTGGTCGTCCGCCGTCGGCTGGACCCGGCCGCGCTGCTGGCGGCGGTGCTGCCGGTGGTGGCCGCGGTGCTCGGCAACGAGGCGGGTGTACGGCTGCTCGGCGATACGGTGCACCTGCTCGGCAGCCCGGCCGGCGGCAACGTGGTGCGGGCGGTCACCTCGGTCCGAGGACTGTCGCAGGTGCTGGCGTCCGTCGGCACGCAGGTGTGGTACCTGACGGTCGTCACCTTCGGGTTGGCCGGGCTGGCCGGTGCCGAGGCGGCGACCCGGCTGTGCCGCCGGGGCGGTGCCGCCGCCAGGTGGACGTTCGGTGTGGCCCTGCTGACCACCGTGGGCGTCGCCGTCGGCGCGGAGGTCGTCCTGGCCGGTGTACCCGACCGTGTGCCGGACGCCATCTACGCCCGTTACGTGCAGATGTTCGCCCCGTTCTGGCTGCTGGTCGGCATCGGGCTGCTGTTCGGTATCGCGTACCGTCCGCTGCTGCGCCGGGCCGGGGCCACCGTGCTGCTGTTGGCGGCGGGCGGCGTACTGATCCAGCTTCGGCTGTCGCAGGCCGCCGCCGATGGTGCGCCGCTGCGTTGGGGCGGGTTCAGCGCGCCGGACCTGATGGCCCTGACCGGCGGGTGGCGACAGATGCGCCCGCTGGTCGGCTCCGCGATCGGGGTCGCCGGTTGCCTGCTGCTCGTGCTCGTGCTCGCGACCCGCCACCGGGCCGCGCGTACCCGCCTGCTGGCGGTCGTGCTCACCGCGCTGCTCGTGGTCAACGTGGCGACCATGCAGGTGATCACGCAGCGGCTGATCCGCCCGCTGGCGGCGGCCGACACGCCCGTGCCCAGCGTGACCCAACTGGGGGTCCGGGCGCCGGAGCGGGTCGCCGCCTCCACCGGCGTGCCCTACCAGCTCCGGTACAACCTCAGCCACCAGGTGACCTGGACCGAGGTGCCGTGGTTCCGCGACCGGCCGCCGGCCGACGCGGAGGTGGTCTTCGCCCGCTGGGCACCCGGCGAACCCAACGACTGGGACGGCATCCGGCACGGCTTCGTCCGGCTGGGCGGCGACCCGCAGCACAAATGGGCCGGGTGGCGGCGCGGGTGATTCCGCAGTGGCGGCCAACGTAACTCGTCGGCCACGTGAACAATGCGTGGACGGAAAGCCAAATATCAGCGGACGCGACGGTTGGCGCGCTCCAGAGAAATGGGTATCACGGTGATTTCCCGGCCGCCGTGGGTCTCCTGGCGGCCGGGCCCCTCGACAAAACGGAGCCGCCGGTTCATCTGGCGTACCACCGTGTTGTGGCCGAGCACCTCGCCGTCGAGCCGATCCAGCGCCAGCACGTCGAAGGCGTGGTCCACCGCCTCCCGCATCACCTCCAGCCAGGCGGGCAGCGTCTCGCCCCGTTCGGCCAGCCCCTCGGCGTCCAGGTAGAAACCCCACCCGCCGGTACGCGGGCCGGACAACCGCAGGTCGAAGTAGGTGACCGCGCCACTGGGCACGCCGTCGCGCAGGTAGGTCAGCACCCGGCGGGAGGGGTCCTGACGCACCGCCGACCACCACCGTCGGTGCTCCTCGGCGGTGATGACGTGACTGGTCTTGCTGACCTGTCGGTTGACCTCCTGATTACGCCAGGACAACATCAGGTTAACGTCGTCCTCGGTGGCGTCACGCAACACGTACCGCTCGCTTTCCGTCCCGTTTACCTGGTCACCGGGCACCCTAATCACGATTCACCTGGCTGTACACTCCGCCGCATGAAGGAATTGAGTCGGGCGCAGATTCGCGACCTCATGGGCGAGGTGCTCAAGAACCAGGGCAAAGCGTTGCCCGCCGACGACGCCGCCGATCTGCGCGAGGTTGGCTTCCGGTCGCTGGACTTCTCCGAGTTGGCGCTGCGCGTCGAGGACGCCACCGGGGAGGAGCTGAACTTCGACGCCCCCGGGCTGCGCCGGATCGCCACCGTCGGCGACGTGCTGGACTTCCTCGTCGAGTTGCAGCGGCAGTGAGCGTCGAGACCGCCCCGCAGGTCCCCGTCCAGCCGGCCGGAGTGGACAACCGGATCGTCGTCGACGGTGCCACGCTCACCTGGCGTGACCTGCCGGAGCTGACCCTTCCCGGGCCCGCTGCCGCGCTGGCCCACTCGGCCCGGCACGCGCTCGCCGCCGCCCGGCACCACGCCGTGCACGGCACCGAGCTGCTGCTCAGCACGGCCAGCCGGGTCGACGCGGCGATGCGCGCGGAACTGCGCGACGCCGGGTTCGCGGTGACGGAACTGGGCGGTGACCGCACGGCCGGGGATGCGACCTCGCCCGCCTCACGGACCGCTGAGCCCGGCCGGCTGTGGCTGCTGACCTCCGGCTCCACCGGTCGTCCCAAGCGGGTGGGGCACACCCTCGAATCGCTCACCACCGTCCGGGGGCAGCAGCCCGCGCGGACCTGGCTCTGCCCGTACGCCCCCGGCACGTACGCCTGGTGGCAGGTGGTCACGCTGTCGCTGACCCAGCCGGGTCAGCACCTGGTGGTGGTGGAGCCCGATCAGCTCGACGACTGGCCGGTGCTGGCGGCCGAGCACGGTGTGGACGCCGCCTCCGGCACCCCCACCTTCTGGCGACGGGCCCTGCACCGCGATCCGGCCGGGCTGGCCCGGGTGCCGCTGCGTCAGCTGACCCTCGGCGGCGAACCGGTCGACCAGACCATCCTGGACCGGCTGCGGGAGCTGTTTCCAGCCGCTCGGATCTCCTGGATCTACGCCTCCTCCGAGGTCGGCGCGGCCATCGTCGTGCACGACGGGCGGGCCGGGTTCCCGGTGGAGTGGCTGGACCGGGCAGCGCCGGGTCGCCCGACCATCGGGGTGCACGACGGAGAGCTGGTGATCACCTCGCCGTACCACGGCGCCGGGCTGGACGGTCCGGTTCGCACCGGCGACCGGGCGCAGGTGAGCGGTGACCGGGTGCTGATCACGGGTCGGCTCGACGCGGACGAGATCAACGTCGGTGGCAGCAAGGTCTCCGCCGGTGTGGTCCGCGACGTGCTGACCGCGCATCCCCAGGTGGCCTGGGCCCGGGTCACCGGTCGACGCGCCCCGCTGCTCGGTCACATGGTCGTCGCCGAGGTGGTACCGACCGGCAGCACCACGTTGGACGAGGCGACGCTGGTGCGCTGGTGCGCCGAGCAGCTGCCCGAGTACGCGGTGCCGCGCCGGATCCGCGTGCTGACCGAGATTCCCGTCAAGGAGACCCTGAAGAGCGATGTCTGACCCCACCACCCCCGCCCAACCCGTACCGCCCAGCTCCGTGGTGCTCGTCTCCGGCGGTTCCCGCGGTCTCGGCCTCGCCATCGTCACCGACCTGCTCGAATCGGGCCTGAAGGTGGCTGCCTTCGCCCGTACCGTCACACCCGAGCTGGCCAAGCTCGCCGACACCCATCCGGAGCGGACGCACGTCGGCTCGGTCGACGTGACCGACCTCGCCGCCGCGCAGGCGTTCGTCCGGGCGGCCGAGGATCGACTCGGCCCGATCGACGGCGTGGTGAACAACGCGGCCGTCGGGCAGGATTCGCTGCACGTGCACACCGCAAATGCCGACATCGCCCGGATCATCGAGACCAACCTGACCGCGCCGTTGCAGCTCACCCGGCTGGCCGTGCGGCGGATGCTCGCCCAGGGGAGACGCGGGCGGATCGTCAACATCACCTCGATCTGCGCGCAGCGCGGCTTTCCGGGTCTGGTGGCGTACTCCGCCACCAAGGGCGGGATGGACGCGGCGACCCGGTCGCTGGCCCGGGAACTGGGCGGGCGGGTGCTGGTCAACGCGGTCGCCCCGGGCTTTTTCGCCTCGGAGATGTCGGCGGTGCTCGGCCAGACCCAGCTCGACCAGATCGTGCGCCGTACGCCGACCGGTCAGCTGACCGAGCCGGAGGAGGTGGTGCCGGTGGTGCGGCTGCTGCTGCGCGACCAGACGAACATCAACGGCCAGGTCATCGTGGTCGACGGTGCCGCCTCGATCTGAACCGCCGTACCCGTCGTCCCGCACCCACGACGGTGCGGGACAACGGGTCTCCGCCCTGCTCGCCGCCGCACCACGACACCTGCGGGTGACGGCGGTGGCCGACTCGGGTGACGCCGTCACCCGCAGCCATCTCGGCGACGGACGCTGTGTCGGCTGGTACGCCCTACCGGTGCCCGGCTGGCGGGTCGCGATCGACGCCGAGCGCACCGCCACCGCGCCTCCCGTCGCGCTGGCCCGCCGGTTCGGGTCCCTCGACTTCTGGGGCCGGTGGACCCGCGTCGAGTGTCTGGCCAAGCTCGCCGACGTGCCGGTGGCCACCTGGTGGCACCGGCACGGCCTGGAGGTGCCGCCCGGCACCGTGTGGCTGTGGCGCACCCTGTCGCTGGACGACGTGGTCGTCACCGTCGCCTTCACCCCCGCCGACCCCACCGGCCGAAACTTCCGCACTTTCCCTGATGTTGCGGTGTCCGGCGCCGGCTGAGACCGCAACATCAGGGAAGTTGTGCGGGCTCCGGAGTTTCCGAGCGCGAGCTGGTGCTGCGCAGGCTCCAGACGATGGACACCGCGATCGTCGCGACGATGACGCCCAGGGTGACCGGGATGGGGAGCTTGCCGACCGGGG
This sequence comes from Micromonospora sp. ATLC16, assembly GCF_057196645.1. Taxonomy (NCBI): domain Bacteria; kingdom Bacillati; phylum Actinomycetota; class Actinomycetes; order Micromonosporales; family Micromonosporaceae; genus Micromonospora; species Micromonospora sp. ATLC16. The sequence goes on along the minus strand of NZ_JBXUOW010000008.1, from coordinate 12,081 downwards.
TCTCGGACAGGATGAGCTTGACCCCGGCGAAGGCCAGCAGCACCGCCAGACTGCAGTGCAGGTGCACGAAACGGCGCAGCCATATTCGCGAAGCATTCTTCGCGCGTCAAGGGCCGTGTCTACTCGTCCGGTCGGTCGACCTTGATCGGCTGGCCGTCGCGGGTGGCTCCGAGCACCGACCAGCCGCGCAGCGCCGCGAGGAACGGCAGCGACTGGGAGAGCAACTCGCGGACCAACTCGTCGCCACCCGATGGCCGATCGAACCGAGTACCCAGCTTGTCGACCAGCCGGGCGTGCAGCCGCCGTAGAGCCTCATCGGGATCCGCGTCGTCCGCCGCCGGCTCGCTGCTCGCCGGGAGCAGATGACGGCCCAGGTAACGACTGCTGATGGTTTCCTGGAGCCGCAGCAGGGCGTACGCCAGTTCCTCCGCCCGGGGTCGGAGGCCGCACCAAGGCTCACACCTCGCGGCCAGCAGCGCCGCGACGGTGATGGCGGCCATCTGTTCCAGGGCGGGCTCGATGTCGTAGTCCCGCCGTCGGGGCCGGTAGGTGAGGGCGACCAGTGGATACCGACGGACGGTGTCGTCGACCTCCCGCAGGCTCGCCGCCCAGGTCATGCACCGCTCCCGGGCCGCGTCGACCCCCTCGTCGGTCAGGCTTCGGACGAGCAGGCCCACCCCGTCGGTGCCGCGCACCTGGTCGTAGATGGTCAGCGCGAACCGGTTACGGACCGTCAGCCCGGTGATCAGCTCGATGAGGTAGGTGGCCAGCGCGGCGAAGAAGCCGAAGCCGAGGGCGGCGGCGGTCACGGCAAACAGCTTCTGCGCCCCGGTGTCCGGGGTGAGGTCGCCGAAGCCGAGTACGGTCAGCAGCCCGGTGGCGTAGTAGAGGGCGTCGACGAAACCGGCCGGCCCGTAACCGGTGACCCGGTGGTAGCCGTCCATGCTCGGCCAGACGACGAGCGCGACCCCGAGCACCAGCGGCCCGAGCCAGGCGAGGAACGTGCCGGTGACCAGGATCGGTCCCGCCCAGACCAGCGGCGTGCGGCGCGGCGTGCGGCGTCGGCCGGCGGTCAGCGACGAGGCTCGCCAGACCAGCCGCCGGACGGTACGGGCGATCGGTCCCTCCGCGTCCGGGTGCAGCACGGTGAGCCAGACGTCGACCACCACCACGGTGATCAGTGCCAGGCCCGCCGCCACCGCTACCAAGGTCATACGCAGAGGTATACCCGTCCGCCGGAACCGGCACCCCCAGATCAGATCCCAGCTCCGCACGACGTGTCGGCCACTCGGAGAGCGGTCGGCAGGTCAACAGGTCAGACGAGGTCCCAGCTCAGCGCGGTGCCGCGGGCCACGTCGGCGGTGAACCGGCGGCCCAGCACCCGGTCGATCTCCACCGGGGGGAGTCCACCGGCCGGGCGGATCGAGCGGACGTTGTGCACGGTCACCTCGTCACCGGCCCGCACGTCCGCCACCACGTACAGCGAGCGCCGGAAGCGCAGGCCCTCCTGCTCGGCCGGCGTCGGCCCGACCGCCGTGCCGCCCAGTGCCGCGTACGCCCGCTCCGACTCGACCACCAGGGCGGCCAGCTCGGTGGGGTTGAGGGAGAAGTCGGAGTCCACCCCGCCGTCGGCGCGGTCCAGCGTGACGTGCTTCTCGATGAAGCAGGCGCCGAGCGCCACCGAGGCGACCGGCACCCCGATGCCCGGGGTGTGGTCGGACAGACCCACCGGCACGCCGAACGCGTCGGCCAGCACCGGGATGCGGCGCAGGTTGCTGTCGGCCGGCGGTGCCGGGTAGGAGGCGGTGCAGGCCAGCAGGATGATTCCGCCCGCACCACCGTCGCGGGCGGTGCGTACGGCGGCGTCGATCTCGGCCAGGGTGGCCATCCCGGTGGAGATGACCAGCGGCTTGCCGGTGGCCGCGACCAGCCGGATCAGCGGCAGGTCGACCAGCTCCGACGAAGCGATCTTGTACGCCGGGGCGTCCAGTTCCTCCAGCAGCTTCACTGCGGTGGCGTCGAACGGGGAGGAGAAGACGGTCAGCCCGAGGGCGCGGGCCCGCTCGAAGATCGGCCGGTGCCACTCGTACGGGGTGTGCGCCTTCTCGTAGAGCCGGTAGAGGTTCTGCCCGCCCCACAGCTCGTGCCCGCCGGAGATGCGGAACTCCGGCGTGTCCACGTCGATGGTGATGGTGTCCGGCCGGTACGTCTGAAGCTTCAGCGCGTGCGCGCCGCTGGCCGCCACGGCATCCACGATGGACAGCGCGCGGTCCAGGTCTCCGTTGTGGTTGCCGGACATCTCGGCCACCACGAGGGGGCGCTCTCCGGCGCCGACCAGATGCGACCCGATCTTGAACGTCATTCCGATCCGTTTCCGTGCGTGCTTACCAAGCTGCGGTCCTGGGCCGGGCTGCCCGGTGCCGGTGCCGACCCGCCCGTCGTGGCATCCCCACCGGCGCTGCCGCGGAGCCGGCCGGCGAGCCGATGGGCCCGCCGCAGCGCCGCGTACGCCAGGTAGCTGTCGCGGCCGACCAGCCGGTGCTTGAGCCCCGGCACTCCACCTGGTCGGGGGTAGCCGCCGCGGGGCAGGTACCTGCGGTAGTGCGCGGCGACCCGGCGGAAGAAGTCCCGGCGCAGATGCGGATGCAACCGGTCGTCGTTGCCCAGCAGCACCAGGAAGTGGTTCACCATCAGGTCGAACAGCTCGGCGTGCCAGCGCCCGTCGGGATGCCGTCGACCCAGCCAGGCGAAGAGTCGGTCGTACTGCTCGAAGGAGTCGAAGTGCCGACCGCTACGTGTGGAGGTGATCGCTCCCTGGCGGCCCTGACGGTACAGATAGCAGACCCGGTCCAGCACGCTGATGCGTTCCGCGCCGATCAGCAGCGGGTGGCTGAACGGGATGTCCTCGTACCAGCCGGGGTGGAAGCGCAGCCCCAACTCGGCCATGAACTCCCGGCGTACCACCTTGTTCCAGGCGGTGTGCTGCACCCGCAGCAGGTGCGGCCGGTCGGCCAGCCGCACCACGTCGGGGGCCGGGCGCAGCAGCCGGCTGCTGGCGTCCACCTCCTCGCGCCCGCACTCGTGCACCCGCAGGTGGTCGACCATCATCACGTCGGGGCGGTCCACCCGCAGCCGGTCCAGCACGGTCGGGATCGTGCCGGTCGGCAGCCAGTCGTCGCTGTCGACGAACCACACGTACCGGCCGGTGGTCACGTCCAGGCCCGCGTTGCGGGCCGGTCCGAGGCCGACGTTGCGGTCCAGGTGCAGGACGCGCAGCCCGGGCTGCTCGGCGGCGTACTCGCGCAGCAGGTCACCGCACCGGTCCGGTGAGGCGTCGTCGACGGCGATCACCTCGACCTGCGCCGCCTCGGCACTTGGAATGTCGGCGTGGATGGAGTCCAAACACTGGCGCAGGTACGCCTCGACGCCGTAAACCGGCACGACGATGCTCAGCAGCGGCGTTGGCGTCGGCGGTGTGACCACCCGGAAACCTTCGGCCACCCGGGTTGACGAAGCTGGAACCTGACGTGGCCGGGTGCGGTGGAGTCTTTGAACAGCCGATGAGTGCCAGGTTAACGACGGGCACCTGTTCGATTGAAGGGCTGCCGGTCATCGATCTGGACAAATGCCGCGGCGGGAGTCGCTCCGGAGTGCGGCAGGGCGGCCGAGCCAGGCAGTTGCCTGCCAGCCGAGGTAGGGTGCCCGGCGGGCTGCGCCGACCGGTTGCCACGGGAGGCCGGCTGCTGCCGCCATCTCGGCGGCCACGAGGAGATGGGCGTGCGGGTGATGTGGTCGAGAACCGGGAGGTGGGCATGACGAGCACTACCCTCGCGGCGTCGGCGACCACCCCACGCGAGCGTACGGACGCCGACCGCCTGCCGTCGCTGACCGGACTGCGGTGGATCGCCGCGCTGCTGGTCTTCGGCTTCCACGCCGGCACCATGCGCATCATCGCCGATCCCGGCCCGCAGGCGGTGGTGGGCGAGATCTTCACCCTGGGTCTGTCCGGGGTGCAGTTCTTCTTCATCCTCAGCGGCTTCGTGCTGGTCTGGTCCGCCCGGCCCGGCGCCTCCCGGCGCCGGTTCTGGCGACGCCGGTTCGCCAAGATCTATCCGAACCATCTGGTGCTGTGGGCGCTGGCCATGCTGGCGATGCTCTGGTTCGCCGATCCGATCAACCCGGTGGCGGCGCTGGAGAACCTCCTGTTGGTGCAGGCGTGGGACCCCCGGCCCGGCCACTTCTACAGCATCAACAACGTCAGCTGGTCGCTCTCCTGCGAGCTGTTCTTCTACCTGTGCCTACCGCTGGTGCTACCGGCGGTGCGGCGGGCCCGTCCGTGGCTGCTGTGGGCCGTGGTGATCGCGGTGCCGCTGCTGATCCTGGCGCTCTGGCCCGGGCAGGCACTGGTGCCGGAGTCGGATCGCTGGTGGTTCACCCAGGTCTTCCCGCTGGTCCGTTCGCTGGAGTTCTGGATGGGCGTGGCCGCGGCCGAACTCATGCTGCGGGGCCGCTGGCGGGGGCCCCGGCTCCCCGTGGCCAGCCTGATCTTCGTCCTGACCTGGGTGGCGGCCTCCCAGTGGATCCGGGCCGAGTTCTGGGCGGCACTGCTGTCGGCGGCGTACGTCCTGGTGATCGCCGCGGCGGCCGACGCGGACGTGCACGGGCGGCGCTCGCCGTTGCGCTCCCGGACGATGGTCTGGCTCGGCGAGGTCTCCTTCGCGTTCTACCTGGTGCACGTCTTCGTGATCATGACGATCCTGCGCTTGACCGGCGACTGGGGCACCGGCCTGCCCGGCTGGTGGGGTCCGCTCGCGGTGATCGGATTCCTGCTGCTCACCCTGGGGCTGGCCGCTCTGCTGCAGCGGTACGTGGAACAGCCGATGATGCGTCGCCTGGCCCCTTCCCGGCCGCCGCGACCCGGCCCGTCGGACGCGGCGCGTACCGAGTCGCCGGGCGGCGCGGCGCGCTCCGGGCGGTCGGGCGCGGAGTGTTCCGAGGCGCCGGCTGGCCCGTCGGTGGTCGGGCTGCCCCGACAGCGGTCGTCCCGGGACGGTGTGGACCCCGCCTGAGGCGTCGATCATGGCGAGACCGTCCATCACGGACGGCAGGTTAGGGGTATCCTGACCTGCGCGTATCGACGTACCCGGCGACGCGCCGGGCGATTCGACACGCCCGGTGGCTGATGCGTCCCGGGCGGTCGAGGCGGTAGCGTGACGACGTGCTTCCCGCCGCGCCTGTCCGTCCTCTGTGGTGGTTGGCGCGCTGGGCCGCGCGGCTGCTGACCGGGCTCGCGGTCGCCGCCGCCTTCACCCTCGGTGCCTGGGCTCTGCCGGGCCACCCGGCCGCCGCCGACCGGTTCACGGCCACGGCAACACCGATCGAGACCCCCGTGCCACCGACGTCCGCCGGCTGGCACCAGGGCGCACCCGTCGATCTGGCCGCCGCTCGCGGCCAAGCCGCACCCCTCGACCCGGCCACCGCTCTCCAGCTGGCCGTACCGTTCGATCTGGTCGCATGCCTTGACCTGGTCTGCCTGGCGAAGCCTACTGCGCGGTGTGCCGGTGACTCAGCGGACTCGGCCAGAGGTTGCGCGTTGCCGACCGCGCGGGGCGCCGACGATCTCGCCGACCCGGCCGGGGTGTCCGCGACGCAGCCGACGGCCTGTGGTCGGTGCGGGCTGACGGCGCTCGGCAACGTCGCTGCGCGCGTCACGCGGGTCCCGGACGGCCTGTTCGATCTCCCGGGCCACGCCGGCGGCCCCGGTCGGGGGCGTTCGGGCCGCCCGCGCCCCACCGCACGCCTGAACCCCGGCGACCATCCGTCACCTCCGCACCGCTCGGTGCCGCACCCGCGCCGAGCCCCTGCCAGCCCGTTGCCGCCAGCCGCGACGTCGGTGCTCCCGGCACGAGGGGGCACCGCCCGAACGAACCCGCGACCGCGCCGCGACGCCATCCGCGATCCGCTGCCGGCACGGCCACCGTCGCCGTACCGATTTCCCGAGGTGCCGACATGGAGAAGACCGTTCTCTACCAGTTCCTGATCGAGGTGCCACGCGCCGCCGCCATCTGGTCGGTCCTGCTCGTGCTCGCGCTGGGCGTCCTCACCGTGCTCGTGGCCCGCCCGGAGCCGGCCGGTCCGGTGGAGAGACCCGCCGACGAGGACGCGCTCCGTGCCGCGACCGAAGAGGCCGACCTGCGCCGATACGTGGGCGAGGTGGCGGTCGCGGCAGCCGGTGCCGGGCAGAACGCCGAGCGACGGCGTACGGCATGGCGGGTGGCCCAGGCGGAACTGGACCGCGCCTGGGCCGCGTACGACCAGGCGGAGGCCGCCGCCCGGCGGCTGGCCGGCGTCGCCGGACTGCCGACCCCACGCACCCCCCGAACCCCGGCCGAGTACGCGGCCCGCGAGCGCTGGCTGCGCCGGGCCGCGATGGCGGCCCACTGGCGTGGTGACCTGACCGCCCGCCAGCTCAGCGATGTGCTGGCGGGCCGCTCCGGCTGGGACCCCCGGCGTCACCCGGCCGAGCAGGAGGTAATCCTCGCCCGGGTGGTGCGTGACAACCGCCTGGCGGCCCATCGATCGGCCGCCGAGCGGGAGCGGGACCTGTGGCGGGCGGCGGAACTGGCCACCGAGGCGGCCCGCGCCCTCTCCGCCGAGGCGTACGTGGCCGCCGGGCGGCTCCGACCGAACCGGCTGCCCGTCTCCGGTCGGGTCACCGTCGGGCGGCCCGACCTTGTCCCGCGCTGGCGTCCGGCTCGGCTTGGCTGAAATTCCATGAGCTGGGTCACAATGGCCGGAAATTCGGTCACTTTTCGTAGGTGAGGCCATTGCCGCAGCAATCTCCGTCGAGATTTTCACCGGCCGTCCGGTTGCTACCTGAAAGTGCCTGGAATGCCGTCGGTCCCATTGAGCGATGCCAGTTCTTCGGTACCCGAAAATTGCCGCGCCGGATGATGTTTAAGCAGGTCAGGGTGGTTTGGCTTCGAGGTGGCCGACCAGTAATGTCAGCGCGTCCGGTGCGGTAGCCGATCGCAGGAAGCGACGCCGTGCCGACCCGCTCAATCGTGATCTCACGAACCGGGGACCCACAGCGCCACTGGGGTGAATCCGTGAGCCTCGGCTTGCGGTAGGGCGACTTCCCGCCCGAATCCGTCAGCTAACCCGGTCGGCGGTGACGGAAGGAGTACCAACCCTCGTGCAGTCCGATGTGATCCCCCGGTTCCCCCGCCTCCACGGCACCGCGGTGCCCGTGCTCGCTGGCCCGACCGCCGCGAGCTGACCCCGGTCATCGCCACCGCCCGGGTCCTTTCCGGGCGTACCCCTTGAACGGCCTGTCCCGCTCACCCGGGCGGTCGTCGGTGCCCTGCTGCCGACCCGACCGCCGGTGCCGGTGTGCCGTTCTTCCCTCAACCCGTGGAGGAACCGTTGAAGCACACCCTCTCCCGCCGGCTCCGCCGGCGGGTCACCGAACGCCCCTATCAGCTCGTTGTCGGATCCGCCGTGGCCCTCGTCCTGGCCACCGGCACCGGCGCGGCCCTCGCCGGCACCGGGAACACCCCGGCAACCACGCAGGCCACGACCGCCGCCGCCGAAGTGCGCAGTGACACGGAGGTCGCGCCGAGTCAGGCGGAGGTCGCGCCGAGTCAGGTGGAGGTGGCGCCGACGACCGCCGCACCCAGCAGCGCCGCACCCGGCAGTGCCGCGCCGGCCAGCGCCGCCTCGCCGTCACCGAAGGCCACCACGGACCCGGACCTGGTCAGCAAGAAGGCGACACCCAAGCCGCCGGCCTCGAAGGTTCTGGACTACGACCACCAGGCCCAGAGCAACGGCTACTACTGCGGTCCCGCCGCGGTGCGTAACGCGCTAAGCGCCGCCGGTGTCGCGCGTACCCAGGACGCCCTGGCCAGCCAACTCGGCACCACCTTCGCCGGCACCAACTCGGCCGAGGACACCACCCGCGTCCTCAACGCCGTCGTCAAGGGCGACCCGTACGAGACCACGATGATCCGTGGCGGTGCGGCCACCCCGACCCAGATGGATCAGCTCCAGGCGGACGTCGTCGCCGCCGTCACCGACGGGCGGGGCGTCGTGGTGAACGTCGCCGGTTCCGTCACCGACACCGACGGCCGCTGGCACTCGTTCCCCGGGGGCCACTACATCGCCGTGGTCGGCTACCAGGACTCCGGCCGGCTGGTGAAAATCGCCGACTCGGCCGACGCCTCGTACCCGTCGTACTGGATCAGCACCATCGCCCTGGCCAACTGGGCCGCCACCCGCGGCTACTCGGCCTGATCGCACCCGTTCCGCTGCACCCGTTCCGCTGCACCCGGAAGCCCTCGGCCCGCGGGCCGAGGGCTTCCGTTTCCGGTACGTCAAGCGGCGGGGCGTGCTGTGTCGCCAGCTCGCCGTAGCTCGGGTTCGTCGGACGTGTGGGCGGTGTCGCGTCGTCAGGCGTGCGGGGCGTGCCGCTTCGCCAGGCCGACGAAGCCCGCCCAGGCCGCCGGGGTGAAGGCCAGCGTGGCGGCGTCGCGGTTCTTGGTGTCGCGGACCAGCACGATGCCGGGCAGGTTGTCGGCGACCTCCACGCAGTCGTTGCCGCTGGAGCCGCTGCGGGTGGACTTGCGCCAGGTCGCGCCGTTCAGATCCATGGCTTCACAACATCCTTCATGCGCTCGATCGACTGGCGGCCGGACAGTGCCTCGTTGCGCACCGTCTCCCACCGGGACAGCCACCGCGCGGGCGTAGCGCTCGGTCTGGAGCAGGCCCGGCACCGGCGTCGGCTATAACAGCGGAGCTGCCGGGCGTTGTGCTCGGCCTCCAGGTAGGGCAGCAACCACGCCGGCTGGCGCAGCACCTCGGCGGTCCGCAACAACTCCTCGAACATCCCGCCTGTCGCCAGGACCTCGTCCGCCCGCTTCGCGTACGGCCGATCCAGCGGGGGGTGCCCACCTCCACCGCCGACACCAGGGACGCCGAATAGTTCGTACGCCGTCCGAACTCCTCCTGGTTCATGCCCGCGGCCGTACGCAGCCGGCGAAGCTGCGTACGGATCAACTCATGCAGGTCGGAAGGCTGCTCGCGTTCCATGTCCCCTCCACCGGGTCTGTCAAGATCGCCAAGGGGCTGCCCAGGGCCGGATCGGGGCACCCGGCTCCCACCGTGGCCAGCGTCGATGCCTTCCGACCGTAGTGCCGTCCTCACCAGACTGTCACGCAACGGGGCCGCTCCCATCCACAGGGGACGGGGCGGTTCTGTCCCGGGGCCGCCCGAGCGCCTTTTCCTCGCGTCCGGGTGGCCCCTCCGATCGCCGACTGGGAGGTCGATGTGCGTAACCGGATTGCCTGGTACCTGTGCGACGCCGAGGTGCCGCACACCCCGTTACGGCCGATGTGGTGCTGCCGTGCCGACGGGCAACCCTGACCGTGCGGGCAGGCCCGGCTGCTGCTGCGCGTCGAGTACGACGGCAACCTGCCCGGCCTGTCGCGTGGCGCGGGGAGAGCGGGGGTAACGGGAGGCGCGGGGGCGACGCGGTGGTGGGCGTGGCGGCGACCCGACGGTGGGTGCGGTGAGGGCGGCGCGGTAGTGGGTGCGGTTAGGGTGGGAACGGCGGGTGGGGGCGATGCGACGATCAGGGTGACATCGGCCTCGACGTTTACACGTTTGCGGGGGAGCCATGGGGGAGCAGGAGCCGTACGCGGGGCTGGCTACGACGTTCGACACGGCCGCCGAGCTGTACGAGCGGGCCCGACCGGGCTATCCGGAGTCGTTGTTCGCCGACCTGGCCGAGACGACTCGCCTGGTGGTTGGGCCGGCTCGGGTGCTGGAGCTCGGTACCGGCACCGGTAAGGCCACCCGTGGGCTGTTGGCGCGTGGCTGGCAGGTGGTCGGCCTGGAGCCCGGACGGGAACTGGCCGCCGTGGCGCGTCGGGTACTCGCCGGCCGGGGCGACGTGCGCGTGGTGGTGTCGCCCTTCGAGCGGTGGGAAGCTGACGAAAACGTGCCGTTCGACCTCGTCTTCGCCGCCACGGCGTGGCACTGGCTGGATCCGGAGGTCGCCTACCGTCGGGCGGCCGAGCTGCTGCGTCCCGGCGGCCACCTGGCGATCGTGGCCACCGAGCACGTGTCACCGGAAGGTGGCGACGACTTCTTCCGGCAGGTCCAGCGGATCTACGCCGAGGCGGGCATGGGTGACGGGGAGGGCGGCCCGCAGCCACCCGAGGCGATCGCGGCCCCCGATGCGGCGGCGATGGCAGGCAGCGGGTTCTTCGCCAGCCCGACCGTGCACCGTTACGTCTGGAGCCGCGACTACACCGCCGACGAGTACCTGGCCGTGCTGTCCACGTACTCCAATCACATCGCCGCCGCGCCCTGGCAGCGACGGACTCTGTTCGACGGGATCCGGCACCTGATCGCCGCGCGCCCGGCCGGGACGGTACGCAAGCACTACCTGAACACCCTCCAGATCGCCGTACGCCTCGATTGACGGCCTCCCTGGCAGCATGGCGACGTGCTGATCTACAAGATCCTGCTGCCGGGCGAATGGGCCGAGTTCCAGGCTGCGGGCCGGTTCGACGGGTCACCGTTCGACCGGGACAGCGGCTTCATCCACTGCTCGTCGCGATCCCAACTGGCCGCGACGGCGGCGCGGGTCTTCGGCGATCAGCCGCAGCTTGTCATCGTCGCGCTCGACGCGTCCCTGCTCGGTGCCGCGCTGCGGTGGGAGGACGTCCCGAACGGTGGACCGTTCCCGCACGTCTACGCGGCGTTGCCTATGGCCGCGGTTCGCGGGGTCCACGAGGTCGCGGGTGCGGCCCGGGTGGACGAGGAGGTTTCCGCCGAGGGCCGGTGACCTCAAGTGGTGGGAGAGACGGGCGCGGCGACCGCGGTGCGTTGCGCCGGTGCGGTCCAGGCCGGGTCCAGTTCGCGCCGCGCGGCGGCCAGGAAGACCTCGGCGTACGAGTCGGCGGGGAAGTCGCCCAGGTAGCGGGCGCGGGTGGCCCAGCGGGCCTCGGCGAGTGGGTCGGTGTCGAGCAGCCGGGTCAGCACGTCGTCCAGGTCGGTCATGTCCCCGGGCAGCACGTAGCCGGCGGCGGCCAGCGGGAAGCGTTCGACGAACCGGTCGCCGTCGGTGCCCATGTCGGTCACCGCGTACGGCTTGCCCGAGTAGAGCCAGTCGGAGAGCACCCCGGAGACGTCGGAGACCAGCGCGTCCGCGCGGTTGACGCAGTCGGTCAGGGTGAGCTTGCTCGCGGCGGCGCCGTAGAGGTGCGCCCGGCCGGTGCGGGCCCGGTCGGCGGCGAGCAGGTCGTGCAGCCGCGCCAACTGCCGGGACGAGGCCGGGTTCTGCGCGGTGTAGGGGTGGGCCCGCAGGATGACCGTGGCCCCCCGGTCCACCAGGCGTCGGAGCAGGGGCTCCGCCACCGGCAGCGAGCAGTAGTCGGCGTCGGCGTTGTGCCCGGTCCAGGTGGGGGTGTAGAGCACCGTCGGGTTCGTCAGGCCCCGCACCGGCCGCGAACGCACCTCGATCGCCTCGACCTGGGGGCGGCCGACCACCACGAACTTCTCGGCGGGGATGTCGATCCCGGCCCGCGCGTACCTGTCGACGGCCGCCTCACCGGCGACGAAGATCCGGTCGAAGATCGCCGAGACCGGGTTGGCGCTGGGAGCCTTGTCGCTGTCACCGTGATGCAACTGCACGTGGGTGAGCTGGGTGAACCTGATGCAGTGACTGTTCTTTGCGCCGTGGTTGACGTAGAACGCCACCCGCAGGCTCGGCACCAGCACCTCGTCCATGCTCCGGGTGGTGGGGCAGTAGACCACCGGGGCGGTGGTGGCCGCCGCGATGGTGGCCAGGAACTCCGGCTCCCGCACCAGCACCACGAAAGGTCGGCCGATCCGTTCCAGGTACGGCAGCCACATGGTGACCTGGTACTCGGAGCCGGGCGGGGCGGAGAAGTGCAGGACGAACTCGGGCTGGTGCCGGCGCAGCGCCCGGGCCACCGCCGACCCGGTCGGGGACGGCCGGAACCGACGCCGGGCCAGGTCGAGGGCGACGGCCGCGGCGGCGCCGCCCACCAGCAG